>JBILVW010000228.1:0-5078 GCA_044370205.1 Pirellulales bacterium
AGTTCGGCGGCCTCGACCGGCGTGCCCGGCGCGACGAGCACCTCGGCGACCTTGCCGTCCCGCTCGGCGTAGACCGTCGTCTCCATCTTCATCGCCTCGAGACTCAGGAGCTTCTGCCCCTTCGTCACCGTGTCGCCCGGCCGGATGGCCACCGTCACGATCAGGCCAGGCATCGGCGCACCCACTTCGCGGGCGTCGCCCACTGTCGCCTTCGGCCGCCGCTGGATCTTCGCCTCCAGGCTCTTGTCGGCGATCGATACGCTCCGCGGCTGGCCGTTCAATTCGAAGAACACCGTCCGCGTGCCGTCGGCATGCGGCTCGCCCACGGTGAGCAGGCGGATCAGCAGCGTCTTGCCGGGCTCGATGTCCACGGCGAGCTCCTCGCCCGGCTTGAGGCCCTCGAGGAAGGCGGGCGTGGGGAGCACGCTCACGTCGGCAAATTTTGTCACGTGCTGGGCGTAGTCCTGGAACACCCGCGGGTAGAGCAGCCAGGAGAGCACCTCACGGGGCGAGGCCGTGCGGCCCACGATCTCGGATGTCTTCTGCGCAGCCGCCTCGAAGTCGGCCGGCGGCAGCGATTCGCCCGGCCGGCCCGTCACCACTTTGCCGTCGCGGACGATCCGCTTCACGACCGCGGCGGGAAAGCCCCCCGGCGGCTGGCCCATGCGGCCGGCCACGAGGTCGAGCACCGACTCGGGGAACGCCAGTTCGCGTGAATCCGAGAGCAGCTCCGAGGCCTGCATCCCGTTCGTGACGAGCATCAGCGCGAGGTCGCCCACCGACTTGCTCGTGGGGGTCACCTTCACGATGTCGCCGAGCAGCTGATTGCACTCGGCGTAGGCCTTGCAGACCTCTTCCCAGCGGTCACCGAGGCCGAGGGCCTTCGCCTGCTCCAAGAGGTTCGTGAACTGGCCGCCGGGCATTTCGTGGAGGTAGAGGTCGGCGTCGGGCGCCTTCATGCCGCACTCGAACGCCGTGTAGTGGTCGCGGACCGCCGCCCAATAGTGGGCGAGGTGCCGCAGCGGCTCGGGGGCGAGGCCGGTGTCGAGCGGCGTGTGGCGGGCCGCATCGACGAGGGCGTTGAGGTTCGGCTGGCTCGTGAGGCCGGCGAACGGTGCGAAGGCGGCGTCCACGACGCTCGCGCCGCTCCGCGCGGCCTCCAGCAGTGTGGCCATCTGGGCGCCCGACGTATCGTGGGTGTGGAAGTGGATCGGGATGCCGATTTCAGCACGCAGAGCCGAAACCAGCTTCCCGGCGGCGAACGGCTTGCACAGCCCCGCCATGTCCTTGATGGCGAGCATGTGGGCGCCGAGCTTCTCCAGTTCCTTGCCGAGCTTCACGTAGTAGTCGAGCGAATACTTCGTCCGCTTCGGGTCGAGCACGTCGCCCGTGTAGCAGATCGCCGCCTCGCAGATCGCGCCGCTCTCCACCACGGCGTCGATCGCCACCTTCATGTTCGGCACCCAGTTGAGCGGGTCGAACACGCGAAACACGTCGATGCCCGCGGCGGCCGACTCCTTGACGAAGGCCTGCACGACGTTGTCGGGATAGTTCGTGTAGCCGACGGCGTTGCTGGCCCGCAGCAGCATTTGAAAGAGCACGTTCGGGATCCGCTCCCTCAGCTGCAGCAGCCGATCCCACGGGCACTCCTTCAAGAACCGCATCGACGTGTCGAACGTCGCCCCGCCCCACATCTCGAGCGAGAAGAAACCGGACGCGAGCCGGGCATAGGCGTCGGCCACGGCGAGCATGTCGTAACTCCGCATCCGCGTCGCAAGCAGCGACTGGTGGGCGTCGCGCATCGTGGTGTCGGTGATGAGCAGATGTTTCTGCTCGCGGACCCAGGCGGCGAACTTCGTCGGCCCGAGTTCCTGCAGCCTGTTCCGCGTGCCGGCCGGGGGCGGGGCGAAGCGGTCGTAGTCGGGCAGAGGAGCGGCATGACGACGGGCCGCGGGCGTGCGTCCCTTCACGAGGGCGTTGCCGTTGACGATCACGTCGGCCAGGTATTCGAGCACCTTCGTCGCCCGGTCCTTGCGGATCGGGAAGTCGAACAGCGTCGGCGTCTCGTCGATGAATCGCGTGGTGCACTTGCCGGCCAGGAACTCCGGATGGGTGACGAGGTTCACGAGGAACGGGATGTTGGTCTTCACGCCGCGGACGCGGAACTCCTGCAGGCACCGCTCCACGTGGCCGGCCGCCTCCTCGAGATTCAGGCCGCGGGCGGTCACCTTCACGAGCAGCGAGTCGAAGTAGGGCGTGACGACGGCGCCCGAGAAGGCGGAGCCCGCGTCGAGCCGGATGCCCATGCCACTGGCGGAGCGGTAGGCCGTGATCCGGCCATAGTCGGGCAGGAATCGGTTCTCGGGATCCTCGGTCGTGACGCGGCACTGCACGGCCGTGCCCATCGACTTGATCGCCGCCTGATCACCGAGGCCGATCTGCGGGTCGGAGAGCTTCCAGCCCTCGGCCACGCGAAGCTGCCGGCGGACGATGTCGACGCCGGTGATCTCCTCGGTGACGGTGTGCTCCACCTGGATCCGGGGGTTCACCTCGATGAAAAAGAATTTCCCGGAGTCGGCATCGACGAGAAACTCGACGGTGCCGGCGTTCTCGTACTTCGACGTGCGGCCGATGGCCAGCGCAGCCTCGCAGATGGCGTCGCGGGTCTGCTGCGGGAGATTCGGGGCGGGGGCGATCTCCACCACCTTCTGATGCCGCCGCTGCACCGAGCAGTCGCGCTCGAAGAGGTGCACGAGGTTGCCGTGCAGATCGCCGAGCAGCTGCACCTCGATGTGGCGGGCCCGCTGAATGAACTTCTCGACGAACACCGCCGCGCTGCCGAAGGCCGTCTTGCTCTCCCGCTGGGCGCTCTCGAGGGCCACGGCCAGTTCGTCCTCGCCGTGCACCACCCGCATGCCGCGGCCACCGCCGCCGTGGGCCGCCTTGAGGATCACCGGCCAGCCGAGCTCCTTGGCGATCTTCAGGGCGTCGGCCTGGCTCGTGACCGGCTTCGGGCTGCCTGCGAGGATCGGCACACCGGCCCGCTTGGCGAGGTCGCGGGCCGCCGTCTTGTCGCCGAGCATCTCGAGCAGCTCGACCCGCGGCCCCACGAACGTGATCCCCGCCTTCGCGCAGGCCGCCGCAAACTGGGGATTCTCGGAGAGGAACCCGTAGCCCGGATGAATGGCATCGACGCCGTGATCCTTCGCGAGGGCCACGATCGACTCGATGTCGAGATAGCTCCGCAGCGGCTCGCCCGGCTTGCCCACGAGGTAGGCCTCGTCGGCCTTGAAGCGGTGGAGCGCGAATCGGTCTTCGTGGGCGTAGATCGCGACGGTGCGGATACCGAGTTCGTGAGCCGAGCGGAAGACGCGGATCGCGATCTCGCTGCGGTTGGCGACGAGCAGCTTCTTGATGGGGCGCATGGAGAACTTTCGGAACGGACAGGAGAGGCCGATGGAACCCGTTTTCAGGGAGCAAGCGTACCGGGTCGGCGTTCGTCGGCGTAGCTCGGCCGCAGATACTCGGGCACGAGCGTGAATGGATCGTCCACCCTGCCCGCCTCGGCCCGGAGGAGGGCGAGGCGGCCCGCCTCGGCCGCCGTTGGCTGCCAGGATTCACGCGGGGCGACGAGGAGATCCGGGCGGCCAGCGAGGAGGTCGGTCGCCCGGTCGAGCGCGGGCCCCGCAATCACCGCGGCCTGCGGCAGCGACTCGATCCAGCCGGCGAGCGGATGCAGGCCGGGCGGGGTGATCGCCCAGCCCGTCGGCGAACTCGAGTCGGGTACTGCCGTGGCGGCGTACACCTCGCCGCGGCCGGCGTCGTAGCCGATCGTCACCGGGACGTGGCCGGTGCCAGCCAGTCGAGTCGTCAGCGCCGCGATCGCCTCGAATCCGGAGATCCCGACCAGCCGTGCGGCCGAGGCCCAGGCCAGGGCCTTCGCCGTCGCGATGCCCACCCGCAGGCCCGTGAACGAGCCGGGGCCGCGCACGACCGCGACGAGGTCGGCCTCGTGCGGCTGCCAGCCAAGTTCGGCGGCTCCTTCGGCGACGGCCGCCGCCAGCAGCCGGGCATGGTCGCCCGGCTGGTCGAGCTGCCGGATGGCCACGCGGCCGTCGAGAATGGCGGCGACCGAACCCGCCGCCAGGCTCGTGTCGATCGCAAGCGTCTTCATACGGGCTGGGAAGCGGGCCTTTCTTGACCGCGAATCGGGCCGTTCGTACCTTCAAAGGCTCCCTGTTCAGGGGAGTGTCGTCGCAGATTCCCGATTCGGAGCGGATGCCCGCCCAGGTCTGACAGTAGCGTGAAGCGGGCCATCATCAGCGACATCCACGGCAACCTCGAGGCCCTCAAGGCCGTGCTCGAGGATATCGACCGGCAGCGGGTCGACGCCATCTTCTGCCTCGGCGACGTCGTCGGCTACGGGCCGAACCCCTGCGAGTGCGTGAAGCTCGTCCGTGACCGGTGCAGCATGGTGCTGCTGGGCAATCATGACCAGGGGGCCCTCTTCGATCCCGACGGTTTCAACGTCGGCGCGGAGCGGGCCATCCGCTGGACGAGAACGCAGCTCGAACTGCACGACCGCATGCCAAAAAACTCGGCCGAACGGCTCAGTGATTTCCTGGGCGAGCTGCCCAGAACCCATACCGAGGGCGACCTGCTGTTCGTGCACGGCTCGGCCCGGCGGCCGCTCGAGGAATACGTTTTCCCGGAAGACATCTACAACCAGCTCAAGATGCAGCACATCTTCGAGCTGGTGGGCCGCTACTGCTTCCAGGGCCACACCC
Organism: Pirellulales bacterium; assembly: GCA_044370205.1. Taxonomy (GTDB): domain Bacteria; phylum Planctomycetota; class Planctomycetia; order Pirellulales; family UBA1268; genus QWPN01. Next base: position 4,788 of record JBILVW010000228.1, read on the forward strand.
ACATCCCCGGCATCTTCACCACCGCGCCGGAGTTTCTGTCGCCGAGCGTGCCGAAGGGGGAGAGCGAGGTGGCGCTCCCGCTGCCGCATGAGAAAGCCATGGTAAACGTGGGGTCGGTCGGCCAGCCTCGCGACGGCGACTCGCGGGCCTGCTACGCGATCCTCGAGGACGACCAGCGGGTGCGTTTCCGTCGGATCGAGTATCCCTTCGCCGAAACCTGCCGAAAGATCCACGCCATCGCCGACCTCGACAACTTCCTCGGCGACCGCCTCGGCCAGGGACGCTAAGTGG
>JBILVW010000229.1:0-5072 GCA_044370205.1 Pirellulales bacterium
GGTAGGTCCACATCTCGCGGTAGTTGTCGAAGTGGATGCCGTGCGTGTCGGCGTAGCGGGCGTAGTCGAGCCAGTGACGTCCCCGGTGCTCGCCCCACTCGGGCTTGGCGAGCAGCTGGTCGACGAGTTGCTCGTAGGCGTCGGGCCGGGTGTCGGTGACGAAGGCCTCGACGAGGGCGGGCTCCGGGGGCAGCCCCGTGATGTCGAGCGCGAGCCGGCGGGCGAGCGTTCGCCGATCGGCTTCGGCGGCCGGCGTGAGCCCCTCGGACTCGAGCCGCGCGAGAATGAAGCGATCGATCGGATTCTTCACCCAGACCCCGTTCGTGACGGCCGGCGGCTCCGGCCGCTTGGGCGGAATGAACGACCAGTGGGGCTGGTATTCGGCCCCCTCGGCGATCCACTGCTTGATCAGCTCCTTCTGCTGCGGCGTGAGCACCTTCTTGATGCTGGGCGGCGGCATCACCTCCTCGGGGTCGTCGGAGAAGATGCGGTCGAGGGCGACGCTGGAGTCGGGGTCGCCCGGCACGATCGCCCCGCTCTCCACGGCAGCGTCGCGGTCGTCGAGCCGCAGATCGGCCTTGCGGCCGGCACTGTCGGCGCCGTGGCAGCCGAAGCAGTTCTCAACGAGGATCTGCCGGATGTCCTTGTTGTAGGACAGCGGGGCGGCCGAGGCCGAAACCCAGGCGAGCGACTGGAGAAAGACTGCCAGACCACAGGCGGCGAGGAGGGCGGGCTGACGCATTCGATCTCCTTGGGGCAGACAGGCCAGGACGGCGAGCCGTCGCAGCTTTCAGCTTTAGTTACCAGGAGTCGGCGTTGCGCTCCGCCGGCTCACGACATTCAGGAGTATAGCCCCCTGTTTCGTCGCGAGCCATGCCGACGAGCGGCCGCAAAACTGCCGACGGGCGTACACTTCTGCCCATCCGCGTGCGTGCGTGTAACGAATCGGCCGCGGGAACGTTGTGCTGGAGGCCGCGGCGGGGAGCCGGGCCGGAGGTCGTGGAGAACATGCCATGCGCGAGTGCGTTCGGCGGCACGCGAGTGCCGCAATCCTGTCAGCGGTCATCGTCCTGGGAGTTCTCCCGATGAGAGGCTGGGGCGCCGAGGCAGGCCCGCGGGGCGAGGCATGGGGCCGCGTGCAACAGGCGCTCGACGAGGGCAAGCCGAAAACGGCGCTCGAGTCGCTCGGCGGCATCGAGCAGGCCGCGATTGCCGACAAGGCGTGGGCCGAGGCGGCCCGGGCGATCGCCACCCGCGTGCTCGCCGCCAACGGCGACCGGCCGGAGGACGACCCGCAGCGGATCGTCGATCTCGCTGCCGCGATCGAGCAGGCGCCGCAGGAAGTTCGTGGCGTCTTGGAGGCGATCCGCGCCAACTGGACGTGGGGCTATTTCCAGATGAACCGCTGGCGGTATCAGCAACGGACGCAGGGGGGTGCCGACGCGAAGGACCTCGCGACGATCGCCGAGTGGGATCTGCCCACGATCGTGGCGGAGATCCGCAGGCGGTTTGCCACCGCGGTCGGTGCGGCGGGGAGCCCGGAGCGGAAGCTGCTCCAGTCGCTGCCGGTCGGCGAGTGGTCGATGCTCATCGAGAAGGGCACGCAGCCCGACGCCTACCGGCCCACCGTGTGGGACGTGGTCATCCGCAATGCGCTCGAGTTCTCGCAATCGGGTGAGCGGGGCCTCGTCGCGCCCGAGGACGCATTCGAACTGGTCGCATCGAGCCCGGCCCTCGGCACGCGGGACGAGTTCCTCGCCTGGAAGCCCGAGACCGATGCCGCGGTCACCGACAAAGATTCGCCGGTGCTCGACAGCGTGCGGCTCTACCGCGAGCTGATCGAGTTCCACAAGAACGACGCCGACACGACCGCGCTGCTCGCGGCCGATCTCGACCGGATCATCTGGGCGGGCAACACCGCGGTGGCCGACGATGGCGGCGATGCCTTCGCCGCGCGGAAGCGGGCCGCGCTCGACGCCTTCGCCGCGGGGGCAGGCACTCACGAGACGGCGGCCATGGCTCGATACCAGCTCGCGGAGCTGGCGCGGGCCGACGGGGATCTCGTCGAGGCGCGGAAGATCGCGGCCGCCGTGATCGAGTCGCAGCCGAAATCACCCGCCGCGGCACTTTGCACGAATCTGATCGTCGACATCGAGGCGAAGAGCCTGTCGTTCACGACGGAGCGATCGTGGGGGGCGCCCTGGCCCACGATCCGCATCGGCTATCGCAACCTCGCCAAGGTTCATCTCCGGCTCGCCAAGGCCGACTGGCTGTCGCGGATGCTGGCCGGCAAGCCGCTGGAGTGGTTCGACGAACAGGAGCAGAAGGCCCTGCTCGCCCTGCCTGCGGTGCGGACGCACGCCGCCGACCTGCCCGCGACGCCCGACTACCAGGAGCAGCAGCACGACATTCCCGTGGCGGCGCTCGATCCGCAGGGCCTCGAGCCCGGAGCCTACTGGCTGATCGCCAGTGCGAAGCCCGACTTCGGCGGCGACGACAACGTCGTTTTCGTGGGCCTCGTGCGGGTCACGCGGCTCGCGATCGTGGTCGGGCATTCCGGGGCGGGGCACGTGGTCGACATCGCGACGGGCGAGCCAGTCGCCGGGACTGCGGTGAAGGCGTTCGTCGGCTCCTGGCAGAACGGCAGAGAACAGTTCAAGGAGCATGGCCCGGCCACGACCGACAAGGATGGCCGGTTCGAGATCGCCCTTCCGCAGGCTCATGCGAACGTGATGTTCGTCGCCTCGGCCACGCTCGACGGCCAGAAGCACGAAGCCGCCACCGATCGCACCCACCTTTGGCCGCAGGGCCCGGCCCAGTCGCACGGCACGATCGTGCTCGTCACCGACCGCGGCATCCACCGCCCGGGGCAGCTCGTCCACTACAAGGGCATCGCCTGCTCGGCCGATCCCGCGGCGGCGAAGTACGCCGCCATCGCGAACGCCGCGGTCGAGGTGGTGTTGCGCGACGCCAACGGCCGCGAGGTCTCGAGGGCCCGGCATACGACGAATGCCAACGGTTCGTTTCACGGCACCTTCCCGATCGCGACCGGCGCTCTTCCCGGCCAGTGGTCGATCCAGGCGGAGGCTGGCGGGCCGCCCCATGCCGCGGGCGGCGTCGGCGTGCGGGTCGAGGAATACAAGCGTCCGAAGTTCAAGGTGGAACTGGCAAAGCCGAAACAGGCGACGCCTCTCGGCGGCGAGGTGACGCTCACCGGCACGGCCACCACCTACACCGGCCTGCCGGTCGCGGGCGCAAAGGTGGCCTGGCGGGTCGAGCGGCAGGTCCGCTGGCCGATCTGGTGCCGCTGGTTCTTCCCCTGGCTGCCGTTCGACTCGGGCGGGCAGCGGATCGCGCGAGGCACGGCCCAGACCGACGCCAACGGGCAATTCACGATCGCGTTTCCAGCGAAGCCCGACCGCAGCGTGCCCAAAGAGTCGCTGCCGGTGTTTTCGTTCGCGGTCACGGCCGACGTCACCGACGCCGGTGGCGAGACGCGGAGCGACGACGAGACGGTGAACGCGGGCTACACCGACGTGGAGGCGACGGTGACCGCCGCTGGGTGGCAGGCGGTGGGTGACGGTGGTGCGCCGGCAAACGTGCCGATCACGATCGCCACGACGACGCTCGACGGCGTGGCGAAGGGGGCCGCGGGCACGCTCACCGTATCGCGGCTCGTGCAGCCGGCAGAAGTGGAGCGGGGCGGTTTCTTCGGGCCGACACCGGTGCCGATGCCCCGGCCGCGCCGGGGTACCGCCGGCATCCCGCGCCCGCCGGTCGTCGATCCGGCGAACCTGGAAACCTGGGCCGCGGGCGAGGCCATGCTCACGGAGAAGCTCACGACCGACGCCACGACCGGCAAGGCCGTCGCGACGGCGAAGCTGCCTGCCGGCATCTACCGGGCGGTGTTCGAGATTCCGGCGCGCGGCGACGTGCCCGCCGTGAAGTCGGAGCTGATCGTCGAGGTGTTCGATCCGCAGGCGGAGAAGTACGGCGTCAGGCGGGCATTCACGTTCGTGTCGCCGAAGACCACGCTGGAGCCGCTCGCCGAATACCGCGGCTTCATTGGCACGGGCTACGACCGCGGCCGGGCGCTCGTGGAGATCTCGCAGGCAGGCAAGGTGCTCGAGCGGTTCTGGACGCAACCGGGCCGGACGCAGTGGCCGGTGAGCCTGAAGGTCTCCGACGAGCATCGCGGCGGCTTCACCGTGCGGACGTGGATGGTTCGTGATGGCCGGCTGTACGACCGGAGCCAGGTGATCGACGTGCCGTGGACGAACAAGAAGCTCGCGGTCGCGTGGGAACGGTTCACGCGGCGGCTCGAGCCCGGTGCGAAGGAGGTGTGGCGGGCGAAGATCTCGTCGGTGGCCGATCCCGTAGCCGGTCCGGCCGCGCCCGTCACCGCCGAGATGCTCGCGCTGATGTACGACGCATCGCTCGACGCGCTCGCCCCCCATGCGTGGCAAGACCTCGCGGGCCTCTTCCGCCGCGAGTCGGGGCCCCAGGCGATCGCGTTTACGAATGCCGGGCTCGGGCTCAATCACCTTTTAGGCTCGTTCCACGACGGACACGTGGCCATGCCGGAGCTGAGCTACCGCCGGTTCCGCGAGCCGTTCGGCCCGCAGCCGTGGGGAGGCGTGGTGTTTGCCATGGGGAGAGCGGGCGGCCGCATGCTGATGGCCGAGCGTGCGATGCCGATGACGGCTGCGGCCATGATGGCCGACGCCGCGGCTCCCGGCGAGACACAGACCGCGGAGCTCAGGAGAAAGTCGGACCGGAACGCCGCGGAGGACACGTCCGCCGGCGAGCCGCCCGCGGCTGGTGCCGCCGCTGCGGCCGCGGCCCCGCCGCCCCCGCGAAAGAACCTCGTCGAGACGGCGTTCTTCCTGCCCGCGCTCTCGAGCGACAAGGAGGGCAACGTGACGATCGAGTTCACGGTGCCCGATACGCTCACGACCTGGCAGTTCAAGGCGCTGGCCCACGACGCGGCGCTGCGCAGCGGCGTGCTTGTCGAGGAGTGCGTGTCGGCGAAAGACCTGATGGTCGAGCCGCTCATGCCGCGGTTTCTCCGT
>JBILVW010000230.1:0-5067 GCA_044370205.1 Pirellulales bacterium
CTCCAGCAGACCAGCCCTGTGCGGTTGCCGAGGCGCGGCCGCAAGTCCACGCGGCCGGGCGCCAACCGCGCTCCTACGACACCTCGCGCAAGAGCCTGGGCAAAACTGATGGCCCGGGTGGGCGAGGAGTTTCCTTTTGCGTGCCCTTGGGTGTGGTGGCGACATCCGGCTCATCGCATTCATCACCCGACGAACTGCCCGTGATCGACATCCACAGCCTCTGACGGCACTCCATGCCACAGCTCGGAAGGCCCGCGAGAAGAGCGGTTTCAAGGCCGGTCTGCGCCAACGAGAAAAATTCGGCCTTGAGCGTGGATAGGAAGCTCCTCGGCATATGCAGTCTGTGCATGATGCGGTGCACGAACGGAATTCAGACGTTTTAGTCGACCCCGAATGGCATCTATAATATTCCCGCAGGCGTCTCCTTCCGCTCGGTCAGCCCTCGCCTCTCACCCCACCCGACCGATGCCCCAACTGCTTCCGCGCACCGTAGCCCTCGGCCTGGCCTGGCTTGCCGCCACCGCCGGTTTCGCAGCCGATGCCGGCGGGGCGATTGAAGTCGTGAATGCCAACTGCCTCGACTGCCATTCCGGCGACCAGCCGCAGGCGGCCGTGGGGCTCGACCGTCTCGTCGCCGCACCCGATCTGAACCGCGACTTTCGCTCCTGGCAGGCCGTTCGTGAGCAGATCGAGTCTGGGAGGATGCCGCCGCGGGAGGCAGGCGAACTCGCCGCCGCCGATCGCGAGGCGGTCCTCGCCTGGCTGGTGCCAGGCCTGCGGGCGGCCATCGAGGCCAACGCCGGTGATCCCGGGAACGTGACGCTACGGCGACTCACCAACGCCGAATACGATGCCACCGCTCGCGACCTCACGGGCTTCGACTACGGCCTCGCGGATGAGTTCGAACCCGACGGCGGTGGCGGCGAGGGCTTCGCCAACACCGGCGACGTGCTCTTCGTAAACCCCGCGCAACTCGACCGCTATCTCGGCGCCGCCCGCCGCATCGCCGAGCACGCCTCGATCCTGCCCGGCACGGGGATCTCATTCAAGCGGGAGCGGTTGGGCGGTCGTGGACCGGAGCTGCTGCGGGATCAGGCCGGGCAGGCGCTCTACTTCTGGTACCAGAAGGCGGCCACGCCGCACGTGCCGACCGACGGAGCCGATCTTCGCGAGGCCGACTACATGCTGGCCTGCTGGAAGCACGCCCACCGCGGCCTCACGGGCGCCGATTCGCTGGATGAACTGGCCGACAAGGCTGGGTTGGCAAGGCACTACCTCGCCAACTGGTGGGCGTTTTTCCAGGCCGATGAGCCAGTCTCCCGCTACCTCGACCTGACCCGACTTGCCTGGCGGCGGCTGCCGCCGCCCGATCCTGCGGCGCCGCATCATGTGCCCGAGATCGTGACGAAAGGCCTGCGGGCGATCCAGGCCGAGCGGCGGTCGTGGTATACACGCAATCCCGATCTGATTGCCTGGGGCTCGCCGCAGCGGAAGCAGCAGGATGCCGAAAGCCTGCGCGACGACTATCCCGTGGCAACCACCACCGACGGGGCCGATCGGGTGCACCTTGTCGCGGGCGATGCCGCCGACGGCGGCGCCGGCGACGTCGTCCGGTTCGGCAGCCTTCAAGTTCATGTCGGCGGCATTTGGAAGCCGTATCCTGACTGGCTCGAGGAACGCCGGCGGGCCATCGAGGCCCGGCTCGCGGAGATCGAGCAGGCCGAAGCCGGCGAAGAAGCGGGGGACGAGCTACGGCAGGAGTCTGCCGAACTTCGGGACGAGCGTGATGCGATCGTCACCGCAGCCGGACGGTTTGGCAAGCATCCGGCGGGCCGGCAGGCCGGGGCTGCGGAGATCGTCGTCGCGGCGCCGGCCGTCGTCACGCTGCCGCTCCCTCGGGAGGCGACGAAGTTCAAGGTCAAAGGCCGGCTCGACGTCGACGACCCGGCCGCCGACCGATCCAGCGCCCAGTGGCAGGTGACCGTCGGCGAGCCGCCCGATCCTGCCGGTGTCCTCGCCGGCGCGGTCACGGTGTGGAAGCGGGGCACCGACACGCAAAAGAACCTGATGCGCGAATTCGAATGCATGAAGAAGGTGTTTCCTGAAACCATCAACCATCGGCTCTCCGGGATCGCGGAAAACTTCCGCACGCCTCCGACGACACCGCGTGTCTACTGGCTTTCCGACGAGCAGCTGCTCGGGCTCTCGAGCGACCGTGATCGGGCGATGCATGCGGCGCTCAGCAGCGACTGGAGCATGGCCAGCAGCCTGACGCTCTCCGCGGAGCAGGCCGCCGAGTGGGATGCGCGGGTGCTCGCCCATCTCGACGCATTCGCCGAGCGGGCCTGGCGAGGCCCGCTCGCGGCCGGGGAGCGGGAGCGGCTCCACGGCATCTACCGGGCCACGGTGGCCGCCGGCGACGAGACCGCCGCCGGGGGGCTCCGCGAGCAGGCCGCCCGCGAGGCGATCGTCGCGGTGCTCGCGGCGCCGCGGTTCCTGTTTCGCATCGAGGAGCAGCACGATGCGGAGCAGCCGGTGAGCGGCTGGGAACTCGCCTCGCGGCTGAGCTACTTTCTCTGGTCGTCGCTGCCCGACGAGCCCCTGCGGCGGGCTGCGGCCGACGGCAGCCTCGCCAGACCTGAGCGGCTGGCCGCCGAGGTGCGGCGGATGCTCGCTGATCCGAAGTCGGAGGCGCTCGCCCGCGAGTTCGCCGCCCGCTGGCTGCGGTTTCGGGGCTTCGCGCAGCGGGCGACGGTGGACCGGGAGACGTTTCCCGCATTCACGCCCCAGCTCCAGGCCGACATGGAGGCCGAGGCGACGGCCTTCCTCACAGACATGATCCGGAACGACCGGCCGCTGTGCGATCTTTTCGGCGCGGACCACACCTTTCTGAACGAGCGACTCGCCGCTCATTATTCCGTTCCGGGCGTGACCGGGGCCGAACTGCGCCGCGTCGAGGTGGCCGAATACGGCCGCGGCGGACTCCTCGGCATGGCCGCGATCCTTGCGAGCACGTCGTATCCGCGCCGCACGAGCCCGGTGCTCCGGGGCAACTGGGTGCTCACCGCGGTGCTCGGCACCCCCACGCCGCCGCCGCCAGCCGACGTGCCGCCGCTCGAGGAATCGGCCGCCGCGGGCGGGGGCATTCGCGACCGGCTCAAGGTCCACCGGGCGGCGGCTGCGTGCGCCGCCTGCCACGACCGGATCGACCCGCTCGGGTTCGCGCTCGAGGGTTTCGACGTGCTCGGCCGCCGCCGCGACCGCGACGACACCTCCGCCCCGCTCGATCTTTCGGCTGAGTTCGTCGACGGCACGAAGTTCACCGGCCTGGAGGGGCTGCGGGGCTTTCTCACCGACCGCCGCGATATCGTGATGCTGCAATTCTGCCGCAAGCTGCTCGGCTACGCTCTCGGCCGCGCCATCCTGCCCACCGACCTGCCGCTCGTCGAGAGCCTCCGCGACCGGATTCTGGAGGAGGACGCCGGGATCTCGGCGGCGGTGCTGGGCATCGTCCAGAGCAGGCAGTTTCTCAACCGTCGCGGCGCGTCGGCCGATGAGGTATCGAAGGCGTCGCTTCCATCCACCCAGGAGGCCGGCCGATGACCGTCCCCGCCCGCCAGTTGCCGATCCTCTCCCGCCGCACGTTTCTCCGCGGAGCCGGTGTGGCCCTGGGGCTCCCCTGGCTCGAGTCGCTGGCTCCGGCCGCCGAGGCCGCCGGCCCGCCGGTGCGGTTCGCCGCGCTCTTCATGGGCAACGGCGTCAACAAGCATCACTGGGGCGCGACGATGGGCTCCGCGGGGATCGAGTTCGCCAAGTCGCTCTCGCCGTTGTCGCCGCATGCCGCGAAGGTGAACGTCTTTCAAGGCCTCTGGAATCCGAACACGACCGATGACAACGGCCACTTCCCGAAGATGAACGTCCTCTCCGGGCTCAAGGTCAAGCGAACCACGACGGACGTGGAGGTGGGCACGTCGGTGGATCAACTCATGGCCGGGTCGGTGGGGAAGGCGACGCCGCTGCCGAGCATCGTGCTGGGCACCGAGCCGCCGGGTTACGGCACCGATTCGGGCTACACATCGATCTACTCCGCCTACGTCTCGTGGAGCAGCCCGACCACGCCGGCCCCCAAGGAGATCGTGCCCCGGCAGGCCTTCGACCAACTCTTCGACGACGGCAGCCGTCGGCGGGCCGATGCGAGCGTGCTCGACCTCGTCGCGGCCGAGGCGGCGTCGCTCCGCGGCCGGCTGGGCGGCCGCGACCGCGCGAAGCTCGACGAATATTTCACGAGCGTCCGCGAACTCGAGCGGCGGATCGAGCGGTCGGCGGAGGAGAGCCGACGGGAGACCGGCGGCCACGGCTGGCGGCCGACGGTGACGAAGCCCTCGCTCCAGCGTCCCGGCCCGGGCATTCCGACGGAGCCGCGCGAGCACCTGGAACTGATGTGCGACATCCTCCTGCTGGCCTTCCAGATGGACCGTACGCGGGTGGCCACGCTGATGCTCAACAACGACCTCTCCGGCATGAATTTCGGCTTCCTCGGGGGCATCCACGGCGGCCAGCACGAACTCAGCCACCATGCCAACAACGCCGAGCGACTCGCGCAATATCAGCGGGTGAACGAATACCACATGACCCTCCTGGCCCGGCTGCTCGCCAAGATGGATGCGACGATCGAGGGGGAGCGGACGCTGCTCGACAATTCGATGGTGCTCTTCTGCTCGAGCCTGATGGACGGGAATTCCCACAATTCGAAGGAACTGCCGATCGTGCTGGCCGGCGGTGGCGGGGGCACGATCCAGGGCGGCCGGGTGCACGACCTCCGCGGCCAGGAGAACCGCCGGCTCTGCCGGCTCCATCTGGCGCTCATGCAGCGGATGGGCCTGGCCGTGGACCGCTTCGGCGACGCCGACTCGCCGCTCGATCTGTCCTAGGTCTGGAGCGGCTCTCCGTCCGGCGTGGTGCAGATGGCCGCATCGCCAAAGTCCGCTACGTGCTCCCCCGGCGCTGGGTCATTCTTTGGGCGGCCAACTGGGTCGGCCCGGGGCGCGGGCGCAAGTCCACGCGGCC
>JBILVW010000232.1:0-5044 GCA_044370205.1 Pirellulales bacterium
GAGTCGACAAAACATCGTCAGGGTCCTCGGTGACGCGGAGGTGGCAAGGCTAAGATACCCCTCATGACCTGTTTTCCGCATCCTCCGCTCGTGCCCCTCTTGGCCGGCGGTCGCGAAGCGGCGCTGCGGCCGTTGCTCGTGCAACTGGTGGTGATCATGCTCGCCGCCGGGGTCGGCGCGGTGATCGCCCGCTGGCTGCGGCAGCCGAGCGTGGTGGGGGGATCTCGACAAACGGTAAGGATAGGACGGCCAACGGCACTTCCGCAACCGTTTTCCGATCGGTGAATTGCGCGTGAGCCCGGGCTGGTCGCTGATTTGTGCCAGCCGGGCCGGTTTTTGCGGGCAGTGCCAGGGTCCGGCATCCCCTCGGAACTGTCGGTTTTTCACGCTTGGTACAGACGTTCTTCGTATCCGGGCATGAGCCGGCTCGCCGCGTCGGCCATCGTAGCGCGTGGATGTCGATCGCTGGCAGATCGTCTATCCGTCGCCTGAAACACGTCGCGATCGTCGTGGGCCTGCCCGAGTTCACCCCATGCGGTGGGCGGCCCGCAGGCCGGCGAGATTGGCGGCAATTCGAGCGGTTTGCCCAGGTGGGTGAGGGGCTGACTTTACGCGAGCGAAGCCATCCTGGCCTTTGCCCGCTTGCGAACCTCCGGTTCAAAGTGAGCCGGCTCCTGCCGGCCGTCTCTTCGAAGCCGAATGTCGCCACCACACCCAAGGGCACGCAAAAGGAAACTCCTGCCCCGCCCGGGCCATGAGCTTGGCCCAATCTTTTGCGCGAGGTGTCGTGGGAGGGTGGCTTGTCGTATGAGTCGCAGCAGTCGCCGGCGGCATCTCCGCCCGCCGCGGTCGATGAACGCGATTCGCACGCTGGCGTCGATTGAAAACCCGCCATGCTTCCAGCGGAGCATGTCGGCGGCCCGTCACCGGTCGCCATGAAGACGCCATCGGTCACGCACGCATGCAGATGCACGTGGTGAATGAGCGCCGATCCGAAGCGGTGCAGAAAGGAGACGGCGCCGAGGCGCGGGCGAGCCGCGCTTGGCCTGTCACAGTCACGGGGCGAGCCCGTTGCCCCGAAGAGCAGCCGCTCAATCTCCTCGATGAAGATCCTCGTGAGCGCTGCGACCGCGCTTTGGCGGTCGGCGAGGAAGCAGCACAACCGCTTTGGGACGGAGATCACCCACTGCCGCACGGGCACCGGGGGAATGATGTGATCGACGAGATGTGCGGCTGTCTGCGCTATCCGGCGGCCGTTGTACGATGGACAGATGCCGCGCCCCTTGCACGAGAGTCGGCGTCGCTCGTAGCGGCGGGAACTCGCCGAGCCTCAGTGTGGGCGGACTTTGGACCGCGGCGGAGACGCGGCGAGGGTGGCGACCATGGGCGCACCGGGGCATGGACGAGAGAAGTGTGCGTCCGTGCACTAGTGCGGCGACAAGGCCGATGCGAACGACCCTCACCAGAGCCCCCCTGCTCAACCTCTGCGTCAACCCGGTCGACGTCTCGGCTGCGTTCCCTCGACGGTCAACCTCGGCTGCGATCTGCCGATACTTGGGCACGAACGGCTTGCCTGGCTTACGCCGTTGGCGGCGGCGGCCACCGACGCGGGCGGATGGCCGCTTCCCTGTTTGGAGAAGGTGAAGAGCGTCTCGCACGACCTCCGCCCCGATACTGAGCGCGCGTTAGATCAGATCGCCGCCCGACCCAGCCTCGGCCATCTCGATGATCTGCGGCAGCATGACCTCGTTTTTGGGCGTGCGGAACAGCGGAACCAAGACGTCGCGGCGGCCGCGAGGCGCCTTTCGGAGCATTATCCAACGGTCGGTATTCAGGAACTCCCGCATGGTGCCGGTTGGATTATCGTCGCCGGGGTGGGGCGATGGGGCCACGGGGGTGGGCTGCTGCCGTTCCGCGTGGCAAGTACGGCTGGTCGCCACTACAATTCGCTAATCGGTGCGGCGTCGCTTGATGTCGAGGGTGGCATAGCGAGACTGTCGTCTTAGCAGCGAAAGGTGCGACCTTCAGGACGAGCGCAGGAGCCGTATTCATCACGGAGCGTATTTCAGATGGCCACGATCAGTTTTGATCTTCCAGACAGCGTCGAACGGCATCTTGCCACGTTGTCCGACAACGTTGACGCGGCGGCCAAGGAAGCTGCGGTCGTCGAGCTTTACAGGCAGGGGCAGTTATCCCATGGCGCACTGGGTGAGTGCCTGGGTATTTCACGCACAGAGGTCGACTCGCTCTTGATGCGACACGGCGTTACCGAGGATTTGCCAACGGTCGCCGAGTTTCGTGAGCAGTTGCAGGCGATTCGTAATCGCCTTCGACGATGATCGTCGTTTGCGACACATCGCCCGTGAACTATCTCGTCCTGATTGGCGAGATTGATCTGCTGCCGCAGCTTTTTACGACGGTGGTGCTGCCGGTGGGTGTGTTGGCTGAGCTGCAGCACCCAAGGACTCCGCCGCAGGTTGCCTCATGGGCTCGCGAGTTGCCGCCTTGGGTCCGCGTCATTTCGCCCAAGGGCCCGGTCGAGGATGTTGGTCTCGGCCGTGGAGAGGCGGAAGCCATCGCCATTGCGATGCAGGTCACCGCAGACACAGTTCTGATCGATGAACGCAAGGCGACCGCGGTGGCGCGGGATCGAGGGCTCATCGTCACGGGCACGCTGGGCGTACTTGCCTTGGCGGCCGATTCAAGGCTCGTAGACCTTAAGGCCAGTATTCGCCGCCTTCTCGAGACGAACTTTCGGGCGTCACCGGCATTAATCGACGACATCCTTCGTGGGAACTGATCGACGGAAAGCGACTTTCATTTCCGGGCGGCCGCCCTGCGGTCGTAGATGAGGGGAATGATCGCCTCAGTGGGGCTGGCCGCCGTTGCCGGCTCGGCGGTCGGGCTTGAGTCAATCGAATCCCACACCGAGACGGAAGCGACGTCGCGATCCGTCGGCCTTCCGCGCTCGAGCACTGCCAGGGCCGGCACGGCGTTGATCGTGAACCGGGCGACCATCTGAGGCTTCGCCTGACCCTCGACCTGCCGCGCCTCGAGAATGACGTCGCCCACGAGGGCCTTGAGCACCTGGGCGGCGACGCCCACGTCGCCTTGCAGTAGGTCGCGGAGGTGCGTGAGCGCCGCGACGACGTCCTTCTCCTTGACGCTCTTCACGCTCGGCCGCCGGCCGGCCCGCTGGAGTTCCTTGAGCTGCTCCCGCTTGGCTGCCAGTTGCCGCCCCATCTCTTCCGCCTTGGCAAGCACCGCGTCGAGGTGCGTATCGTCGAGCTTGGCGAGCCGGTCGGTTAGTCGCCTCAGCTGACGGTCTTCGTTGGCGATTTCTTGCTCAAGCTTCTTGGTGGACGGGATCGGTTGCCGGGCGATCCAGGCCAGCCGCTTGTTCACGTCGGCAGTCAGGTCGGCGAGGAAGCCATCGGTGAAGAGCGTCGCCATGACGGTGCCGAGCACCGCCTCGTCGATGATCCGGGCCGACTTGTAGCCGCGGTTCGTGCAGCCGTGGATCCCGTTGTTCGCGTTGAAGCAGAAGAAGCTCTGGTACTTGCCGACCGACCGGCCGAGGATCATCGGGTTGCCGCAGCACCCACAGACCGGCCGAATCAGCACCTTGGGATAGAGGTCCACGCGGTGGACCTTTTTCCGGCGATCCTTGGCCTTACGGCCGAAGGACTCGGCGCCGAGGCCGAGCTTCTGCTTGACGGCCTCAGCGAGTTCGTCCGTCAGGATTCGCAGGTGCGGCACGTCGCGCCAGATCCATTCGGACGCGGGCAACTGAATGACCTTCTTCTTGCCCGTCTGCCGGTCCGTCACCTGCTTGGTCTTGCGAAATACGTCCTTGCCGATGAGTTTCTCGCGGCCGAAGTGCTGGCGGACCCGGCTGTCGGACCAGGTCTGCTTGCCCCCGACCTTGTGCTCGTTGAAGAGCCTCGCGACGTCGACCGCGCTCTTGCCCTCGTAGGCGATCATCTCGGCGCCTCGCCGCGTCCACTCGGCCGCCTCGGGGTCGATCTCCACGACCTTTTCGATCGTGTTCTTGTGGGTGATGACGAGGTTGCCGGCGATGTCTTTGAGGTCCACGAGCCGGTAGCCGACGCCGGGCGGCTGGATGTTGTCGCCACGCCGGAAGGCGTCGTCCATGCCCCGCTTCACCTTGGACCTCAACTGCGTGATGAACGCCTCGTTCATCGAGCCGAGTACGGGCAGGAGCAGCGACGACTGGGGGTCGGCGCTGTCGAAACCGTCACTGGCCCCGACGACGCGGACCCCCGTCTCGGCGGCCAGTTCCCCGAGCCTCAGCGACTCGATCGTGTTGCGGCTCATCCGGGAGAGGTCGTCGATCAGGAACCACGACACCCCGAACTCGTCACGTCGCTCGACGATCGTCTTGGCGAGCGTGTAGCCGGTGCGGCAGGCGAGGGTGCCGCTGACGGCGGCGTCGGCCAGCACGTAGCGCCACGGCACGAAGACGCCGTCCCGCCGGGCCCGGGTGAAGACGTTCAAGAGCTGCTGGTCGAGCGACCGCGGGTTGGAGTTCTCGTCGTTGAACCTGAGGTATGCCACGCCCAGGTCGGCCCATAGGCGGGGCGTGCCCGCCGGCTGGAACGGCTCGGCTAACTGACTGCGGAACCGCCGTTCGAAGTCGTCGGCCATCGCCGCGATCGTGGCGGCGTCGGCCGCCGGCACGGCCGTCGTGCCGGCGAGTTCGGGCCAGAGCCGGGCCTGCACCTCGAGATAGGTACGGGCCAGGTCGAGCAGCCCCTCGCGCCCGGGCATGCCGAAGTCGGCGTTCCGCACCCGTCCGCGGCGGCTGGGTGCGGGAGCATCGTTGCCGGAACCGGAGAACTGGGGGGCAGGGGAGGAGGAAGAATCACCGCCGGCGCGGCCGGCGTCGTTGTTGAAACCAATCATGGTTGAAACCTCGGAGGCGATGAATTGCCTCCGGGCTGGAGCAGGAGGGCGGGCTCGAGCCCGCCCCGTCAGCTGCCCCCGCGTTTACGCCGAGAAGCCGAACGCGCCCCCACCCCAT
>JBILVW010000233.1:0-5040 GCA_044370205.1 Pirellulales bacterium
TCTCGGCACGGCCGAGTGGCCCGCCCCCGACACACCCGTCGGCGTGACCGTGGGCTATCACGTGCGGAGCGGCCGCCACGACCTCATCGATTACGACTGGCACAGGTTCGCCGACTTTGCCGACCGCACGCTCCTCGAGCGGGAGCCGCCCGCCGCGGACGGCTATCCGGCCTTCCATCCGCAGCAATCGCCGCCGCCGAAGCAGACGCCGGCCGGCGCGATCCTGCTCTTCGGCGACGGCAGCGAGCCGCCGCGGTTTACGAGCATGAATGGCGGGCCGATCGACTGGAAGGTCGAGAATGGCGCGCTCGTGGTCACGACGGCGGGCGAACGCGCGAACCACCTCGTCTCCACCGTGATGTTTCGGGATGCCGACATCCACGCCGAGTTCATGATCGCCCCGGAGGCCAAGGGCAATAGCGGCCTCTATCTCCACGGCCACTACGAGATGCAGATCTATGATTCATTCGGCGTCGAGCCGCTCACGGAACAAGACGAGGGCGGGCTCTATCGGTTTGCCAAGCCGCTCGTGAATGCATCGCGGCCTGCGGGCGAGTGGCAGGTGTATGACATCCGCTATATCGCTCCGCGCCGCGACGCCTCCGGCCGAATCACGAAGCCGGGGAGCGTGACGGCCTGGCTCAACGGCAAACTCGTGCAGAATGGCCTCGCCTTCACCGAGCCGCGTTCGCCCTACACGCCCTACCAGCATGGCGCAACCGAGTTTCTCAAGGGCATCGAGAAGCAACTGCTCGCCACGGGCCGCGGCCCGCTCTTCCTGCAGGACCACGACAGCCCGACCCGCTTCCGCAACGTGTGGGTGAAGCCGCTCGACGACCCGCCGCACAAGTGAGCAGGTCGACCCAAGGCTTTGGGAGGCACGTCTCCCTTCCCCGAAAGCCCCTCGCGGCAGCGAGTGGGATGACGCTGGCCATCACCATCCGGGCATTCGATCCAATGCGCTGATCGAGATAGCAAGGCGTCACCCCGCCGGCTTCCGCCGGGGGCTTGTGGAGAGATCCGCGCAAGGCGTCACCCCGCCGGCTTCCGCCGGGGGCTTGTGGGGAAATCCGCGCAAAGCGTCACCCCGCCGGCTTCCGCCGGGGGCTTGTGGAGAGATCCGCGCAAGGCGTCACCCCGCCGGCTTCCGCCGGGGCGTTTCCACGATCAACGTGGCCTTTTCATGACGAGAACACCTCGTCGTAGAGCGACCGCGGCAAATGGATGCGGACGTGCCCCGGTGCTGATGAAGCACTCGACAGACCTTTCTTTCCGTGACCTTCTCCTGCCCCAAGGTCCGCCGGACGGATTCCACCAGCCGTCGGCAGGCATCGGGCACGTTCGCGCCCTTCCCACGGTCTCCATCAGCCTGCCGAAGCTAGCCCACGATCTGCGCTGTCCTGCGTCGCTTCTTCATCAGAGAACCCTTTCAAGCCCCAGGCGGGGCACGAGGATTCTCTCACAAGACCTGGATCAGGATTTGGGGAGGGGGTCACAAAACCATCACCCAGTGGCCCAATTCCGGTAGCGGTGTTGCCGCGGTCGAGGGTTCAATAGAGGCATGAAAAACAGCACTACACGCCACTTCGTCATTCTGTGTCTGCTCGCGGCACTTGCGGTCGCCGCCGCCGCGAGCGCCGCCCCCCCGGCGTCCCCCGCGCCTGAGCAGCTTCCGGTGCGGATGCACGAACCGGTGAAGGAGGCGGCCCGGATCAGCGTCGGCCATGCGGACGAAAAGAGTTCCACGCGGGCCTACGACATCACGGGCCGCGACCAGCGGGTGATCCAGGCGGCGATCGACTTTGTCGCCGCGCTCGATGCGGGCGACGCGCCGCGGATCGTCGAAATCGGCCCCGGCAGGTTTCTGATGCGCGACTCGCTCCACCTGCGGAGCCACGTCACGCTCCGCGGCACGCCCGGCAAGACGGTGCTCGTCAAGGCGCCGGCCGCGGTCAGCAAGCTCGCCCTCGACGGCGACTACGGCGAGGAGCAGATCACCCTGGCCGATCCGGCAGGCTTCGACGTGGGCAGCGGCGTCGCGATCTGGGACGACAACGTCCGCTACTTCCACATCACCGTCGCCCGGATCACGGGCCGCACGGCCACACCCGGCACCTTCACGATCGACGTTCCGCTGCGGGGCGACTGCATGGTGAAGCGAAACGGCTCGGCGGCCACGGTGTTTCCGGTGATCAGCGGGTATGACGTGCGGGGCACGCGGCTGGAGCACCTCGAGATCGACGGCTCCCGCGACACGAATCCCTTCCTCGACGGCTGCCGCGGTGGCGGGATCTATTTTTCCCGCGGATATGCCGCTGAGATCCATGGCTGCACGGTGCACCACTACAACGGCGACGGCATCAGCTTTCAGCAGTCGAACGACGTCACGATCACCGACACGGTCTGCCGCGACAACGCCGGCCACGGATTCCATCCCGGGAGCGGCTCGCACCGCACCGTCATGCGGCGGTGCCGGGCGGAGGGTAATGGCGAGGACGGCATGTTCGTCTGCTGGCGGGTGAAGCACGGCACGTTCGAGGACAGCGTCTTCGCGGGCAACAAGCGGAACGGCATCTCGATCGGCCACAAAGACACCGACAACCTCCTCCGGGGCAACACCATCCGGGCCAACGCCAGCGACGGCATCCTTTTCCGCGACGAGCTTCCCGGCATGGCGGCCGACCGCAACCGGCTCGAGGGCAACACGATCGAAAACAACGGCGGGCCGGGCCAGGCGGCGGCCGGCATCCGCATCCGCGGCGTCACGGCCGACAACGAGTTCGTCGACAACGTGATCCGCGACACGCGTCCGGAGGCCGACCGCGGCCAGACGATCGGCGTGGCGATCGAGTCGGCCGCGGGCCCAAACGCGCTCGATCGCAACCGCATCGAGGCCGCCGAGCCGATCCGCGACGAGCGGCCGCAGGCCAAGCCATGATCCCGATGCCGTGTCCCCCGGCTTCCGCCCGGGGCTTGCGGTGGGCCGTGCGCCTCGGCGAGGGGAAATCCGCTCCCGTCCCCAATTTCCCACCGGGTATGATTGAGAGATGATCCGAAACGAGGTTGCCTATCGCCGCCAGGCCGAGCAAGACGCTCAGGCCGATCTTCGCAGTATGAGCGCTGAGGAGTCGATCGCGATCGGCGAAGCCTTGCTCACGTCGGACCTGATGCGTGTCGCCGTCTTCCCCGCCGAGCAGCAGCCGCTTAGCCTCGCGATCGCCTTGGGAATTGATCCGCAACGTGCCCGCGGTCGGTGCTCTAATGGCACCGAATGAGTTCGACGACTTCTGTCGGTTCGCGTTCTCGTTTCTCGAGCGCGCGCGAGTCCGCTTCCTGGTCGTTGGCGGCCTGGCGGTCGTGGTCGTCGGTGAACCACGGACCACGGCCGATGCAGACGCGATCGTGTTTATCTCGCAGGCCGAGGCGGAGTCACTCATCAGCCAGGCTGCCGCGACGGGCTTCGAGGTTCGTGAAGATGTGGAGCGGGAGCGGCTCGCGGCCACTGGCACGATGCGATTTCGCAGGGGCCGGTTTCAAATCGACCTGATCACGGCGTCCCTGCCTTTCGAGGATGCCGCATACGAGCGTGCGACCCTTCACGAACTGTTCGGCGTCAGGCTCCCGTTTCCGAGCCCGGAAGACCTGATCCTGCTCAAGGTTCTCGCTGGCCGCAACAAGGACATGCTCGATGCGGCGGGCGTCATCCGCCGGCATGGCGAACGCCTTGACGTGGACTATCTGGAGCGGACGCTGCTGCCGATCTGCGAACTCGCCGAAGACATGGCGCCGTGGAACCGCCTGCGACGGCTGCTCCCGCCGCGTTGATCGTGATCGCGACGCGTCACCCCACCGGCTTCCGCCGGGGGCTTGTGGGAGGCCGTGCGCCTCGGCCCGCGGGAAATTCGCTCCCGTCCCGAATTTCCCCCGCCGGGGGCTTGCGGGGCGTGCGTGCCCCGTCCCCAAAAGCCCCTCGCGGTAGCGAGCGGGGTGACGCCCGCCATCACCATCCGAGCCCAGATTTGGTGGCTGGCACATTTTCCCCGGGCATTCATTCCTTGGGATCGGCAGGGCCGTCAGCCTCGTAGGTCGCAATAAGCTCGTCGAGCTCACGAATGGCTGGTGGTTCCAGCATCTCGGCGCTCCATCGCCGTAGATACGGCATGTCGAGGCGTCCCTTCTGAATGTGCAGAACACCCTTGATGTCCTGAAGGTCCTTCTGCCGGTGGAAGGCCATTTTCAGCAGAATCAAGTCCTCGGCGGTCGTGACTTGGATCGTCCGGCCGTGAAACAGCCGCCCGACGGCCCGCTTCAGGATCGAATCCTGCAAGGGCACGATCGGAACGAACAGTTCCACGCTCGTCGCCCGGCATGACAACGTCATGTACTTGTCGCGTCGCACCTGCTCGAGCAATGCGACGACCGTCACGGGCTGCGGTCCCGAAGGCTGCTCGATCTCGAAGCCCTGGGCGTTCAAGGCATCGGACAGCCGTTGATAGACGACCGAGGGAACCGCGACAAGGCAGTCGGCGTCCTGCGTCGTGCGGGGCACGCCCCAGAAACTCGTGGCGACGGCACCACCAATTGCATATGGAACGGCGATCTGTTCACACACGTCTGCCAGGCGGAGGACGACGTCCGCCAAGGCCGGCAGGTCATGACGTTGCATCTTCATCAGTCCAGGGCTCTCGAGGCCACGCGGAGCGCCGCAGGTTTTTCCACCAGGGCGTAGGGCGAGGGTCGAGGAGCCGAGCCGCATCCCGACGGCGACGGCGTTCCGCGGCAGGCTGGCCCGCCAGGATGGCCTCCATCGTGCGATCCAAGCCGATAAAAACCTCCGCGCGCTCCTCCGGCGTCATTGCGACGACGTGTTTGGCATCGTTCTCAATCGACTCGCGATCACTGCGTCGAGGATAGGGAAGGGACGACATTGGTCGCACGCGGGTTCAGATGCTCAAGATGGAAAAAATTTTACCATCGCCAATCACCAGGCGTCAGCGCGGGCGGGGCCAGCTCACCCGCGTGCGGCGATTTTCCATGCGA
>JBILVW010000234.1:0-5014 GCA_044370205.1 Pirellulales bacterium
CTGCCGACCGTGATCGCGCTGACGCTCTCCGACGTGGCCGCGACGAAAGGCATCACGATCGACGACACAGCGCTCGCCGCCCGGCTCGGCTGCCCGGTCGTCCGCGTGGTCGCACCGACGGGCGAAGGCACTGCGGCGCTCGCCGATCGGATCATCGCGGCGCCGGGGTCGGTACCGCCCCGCCGGCCGGATCTTGCGCCGCATCTGGCCGCCATCGACGGCACGCGGCCACAGGCGGCCCGCGAGGCAATCGCCCGCTACGCCTGGATCGACCGCGCGGTCGATGGAATCGTCGTGCGGCAGGCACCGGCCCGCCGGCCACTCGACGAGCGGATCGACGCCCTGCTCACCCACCGCGTCTGGGGCACGCTCGTGTTCGTCGCGGTGATGCTGGCGCTTTTCACGTCGATCTTCCAGCTGGCGGCGCCGCTGATGGACCTCATCTCCGCGGGCATGGATGCCGTCTCCGCCTGGGCCGAGTCGGTGCTGCCCGAGGGAGCGATCCGCTCGCTCGTCGTCGATGGCATACTCGCGGGCGTGGGCGGAGTCGTGGTGTTCGTGCCGCAGATCGCCCTGCTCTTCCTGTTCATCGCGATCCTCGAGGGCTGCGGCTATCTCTCGCGGGCGGCGTTTCTCATGGACCGGCTGCTCGTGTGGGCGGGTCTCAGCGGCAAGTCGTTCATCCCCCTGCTCTCGAGCTTCGCCTGCGCCATCCCCGGCATCATGGCCGCCCGCACGATCGAGAACCGCCGCGACCGCCTGCTCACGATTCTCGTGGCGCCGTTGATGAGCTGCTCGGCCCGGCTGCCGGTCTACCTGCTGCTCTGCGGGGCATTCATTCCCGACGTGGCAGTGGGCGTCTCCTGGCTGCGGCTCCCAGCCGTCGTGCTGGCCGCGATGTATGCCGTGGGCGTGATCGTCGCCGCATTGGTGGCCTGCGTGCTCTCGCGAACGGTCTTCCGTGGCCCGCCGCAGCCGTTCGTGATGGAGCTGCCGGGCTGGCGCTGGCCGCAGCCGGCGGTCGTGGCGGAGCGGGTGCGTGAGGCAGCCTGGTCGTTCCTCAAGAATGCCGGCACGCTCATCCTCGCGATGAGCGTGGTGATCTGGGCGCTCGGCAGTTATCCCAAGCCGGTGATCCCGCTGGGCGCCGACTGGTCCGAGACAGACGTGCGCGGCGAGGCCCTGCGGCAGAGCTTCCTGGGCCGTGCCGGCCGGCTCATCGAGCCCGTGGTCAGGCCGCTGGGCTGGGACTGGCGGCTCGGCTGCGCGGCGGTGGCGAGCTTTCCGGCCCGCGAGGTCGTGCTCGGCACGCTCGGCGTGATCTACAACCTCGGCGACGTCGATCCGGGCGAGGAGGAGGGAGCGACGGCGCTCGTGCGGCGGCTCCGTGCGGCCACCTGGGATGGCACCAACCGCAAGGTCTTCACGGTGCCGGTCGCCCTCTCACTGATGGTGTTCTTCGCCCTCTGCGCCCAGTGCGCGAGCACGCTCGTCATCATCGGCAAGGAAACGGGCAGCTGGGTCTGGCCGGTCGTGACGTTCACCTACATGACCGCCCTCGCCTGGCTCGCCGCCTTCGCCACGTACCAACTCGGCACGTCCTTCGGCTGGTGATCGTGCAGGACCTCATCGCCATCGCCGTCGCCATCGCCGCAGGCCTCTGGCTCGCGCGAACGCTCTGGCGGCAGCTCGCAGCCCCGTCATGCGGCAAGGCCGAGACCCCGCCCGGCACCGACGGCTTCGTGCCCCTCGACGCACTGTCCCGCCCCGGAAACGACTCGGGGCGCCCCAAAGGGCGCCCCGAGCACACGTCGGTCGATGATTCCCGCCGCTCGAGCGGCTCGGATCATCAATACATGTCGTAGTCGCCGCCGTGGCCGGCGCCGCCCGCCTTGGCCTTCTGATCCTTCGGCTTCTCGGCGATGAGGGCATCGCTCGTGAGCAGAAGCGTGGAAACGCTCGTGGCGTTCTGCAGCGCCGTCCGCGTCACCTTGGCGGGGTCGATCACGCCCGCCTTCACGAGGTCTTCGTACTCGTTGGTGGCGGCGTTGTAGCCGAAGTTGCCGCTGCCGGCGAGCACCTTCTCGCACACGATCGAGCCATCCTGGCCGGCATTCGTCGAGATCATCGTCACCGGAGCCCGGGAGGCCCGCACGACGATGTTGAAGCCCACCGTCTCGTCGTCGCTGAGGCCCTTCGGCTTCACCTGCGAGGCGGCCCGCAGGAGCGCCACGCCGCCGCCGGGCAGGATGCCCTCCTCGACGGCCGCCCGCGTGGCATGCAGGGCGTCTTCGACGCGGGCCTTCTTCTCCTTCATCTCGCTCTCGGTCGCGGCCCCCACGTTGATCTTCGCCACGCCGCCGGCGAGCTTCGCCAGCCGCTCCTCGAGTTTCTCGCGGTCGTAGTCGCTCGTGGCATTCTCGATCTCGCGGCGGATCTGCTCGATCCGGGCCTTGATCTCACCCGACTTGCCGGCCCCCTCGATGATCGTCGTGTTGTCCTTGTCGATGATCACCTTCTTCGCCCTGCCAAGCTCGGCGAGGCCGAGGCCCTCGAGCTTCATGCCGAGGTTCTCGAACACGGCCGTGGCCCCGGTGAGGATCGCGATGTCCTCGAGCATGGCCTTGCGGCGATCGCCGTAGCCAGGAGCCTTCACCGCACACACCTGGAAGGTGCCGCGGAGCCGGTTGATGACGAGCGTGGCGAGCGCCTCGCCGTCGACCTCCTCGCTCACGATCAAGAGCGGCTTGCCGGCGTTCACGACGGCCTCGAGCAGCGGCACGATGTCCTTGACGCTCGAGATCTTCTTCTCGTAGACGAGGATGTAGCAGTCGTCGAGCACGCACTGCATCTGCGTGGGGTTCGTCACGAAGTAGGGGGACAGGTAGCCGCGGTCGAACTGCATGCCCTCGACGAACTCGATCTCGGTCTTCAGGCTCTTGCCCTCGTCCACCGTGATCACGCCGTCCTTGCCGACCTTGTCCATCGCCTCGGCGAGGAGCTCGCCGATCTCGGCGTCGTTGTTGGCGGCAATGGCCGCGACCTGGGCCATCTCCTTCTTGCCCTTCACCGGGATCGACATCTCCTTGAGCTTGGCGGTGATCTCGGCCACGGCCTTCTCGATGCCCTGCTTCATCTGCACGGGGTTCACGCCCGCAACGACGGCCTTCAGGCCCTCGTTGAACACTGCCTCGGCAAGCACCGTCGCCGTGGTCGTGCCGTCGCCGGCCACGTCGCTCGTCTTGCTGGCGACCTCGCGGACCATCCGGGCGCCCATGTTCTCGTAGACGTCCTCGAGATCGATCTCCTTGGCGACGGTCACGCCGTCCTTGGTCACCGTCGGCGAGCCGAAGCTCTTCTGCAGGATCACGTTGCGACCCTTGGGGCCGAGCGTGACCTTCACCGCGCGGGCGAGTTTCTGCACGCCGCGCCGCATCGCCTCACGGGCTTCCTGGTCGAATGCCATCATCTTGGCCATGGTTCAAAAACTCCTCTGGGGAAAAATCGGGTGTGTCGGGAACGGGTATGAACTGTGAAAGGATTGGTCGAGTGAAGCGATCGAAGCGGATCAGCCGAGGATGGCGAGGATGTCGTCCTCCCGCATCAGGAGCAGCTCGTCGTCGCCCACCTTGAACGGCTCGCCGGCGTAGCTCGTGAAGACGACACGGTCGCCCGGCCGCACCTGGAGCGGATGCCGATGCCCCTTGGAGTCGAGCTTGCCTTCACCGACGCTCACGACCACGCCCCGGGCCGGCTTGTCCTTGGCCGAGTCGGGCAGGAGGATGCCCCCCGCCGTCTTCTGCTCGCTCTCTTCCCGCTCCACGACGACGCGGTCGCCGAGGGGCATCAGGGTGGACTTCTTCTTGGCGGGCTTCGTGGCGGTGGCACTCATGATCGAAACGGCTCCTGTGCGAGGGACGAATGGGGGACGAACGGGTGAATCGTGCGGGGTGCGGGCAAAGGCCGAGCCTGCCGCCGGAGGCACCATCAGACCGGTTCCGAAATGGGAAGCAAGTGGCGCGCCAGACGCAACCGGTCGCCCAAAGACGGCAAAACGACGCAAAAACAGCGCGCTCGACGGGAATTCTGATAATCGCCGCCGCCGCCCACTGCCACTTTGGCAGCGACTTGCCGAACTCCTCGCGGCTGCTTTGACGCCGACGTGCCGTTTTCCGCGGGTCGCGGGGGATCGCGTGGCGGAGGCGATTTCCAGGGTGTACCTTGCGGTTCTCCGCCGGCGGTCGCCCGGTCGGACGAGGAGGCGTCATGGCATCGCATCAACGCATCGATGTGTCGAGGGTCGGCGACGTGTCGATCGTGAAGTTTCTCGACAAGAAGATTCTCGACGAAGCCGGCATCCAGGAGCTCGGCGCCGAACTCTTCTCGCTCGTCGAGCACGACAACCGCAAGGCGATCCTGCTCAATTTCTCCTCCGTCGAGTTCCTCTCGAGCGCCGCCCTCGGCAAGCTGATCACGCTCGACCGCAAGGTCAAGGCGGCGAAGGGCCGGATGAAGATGTGTCACATCCGTCCGGAGATCCTCGAGGTCTTCCAGATCACGAAGCTCAACAAGGTTTTCGACATCCGGGGCGAAGAGGCCGAAGCCGTCGCGGCCTTCGCCTGAATCCTGTCCAGAGGCCTGCCGCAGGCAGATCGGAAGTCACCTCATGGCCCAGCCCTCCTCCGCCGACACCTGGCGCCGCGAGATCGATCTGCCCAGCGAACGTGGCGTGAGTCGCCTGGTCACCGACGACCTACTCGAGCAGCTCGGGATCCACGGCTGGTCACCCTCCGACATCTTCGCGATCCACCTCGCGGCGGAAGAGGCGATCGTGAATGGGATCGTGCACGGCAACAAGCTCGACCAGACAAAGAAGGTGCATGTGTCCTGCGAGGTATCGGCCGAGCGGGTCTGCATCCGGATCGACGACGAGGGGGAAGGTTTCGACCCCGCGTCGGTGCCCGACTGCACGCTCGAGGAGCGGCTCGACGTGCCGAGCGGCCGCGGCGTGATG
>JBILVW010000235.1:0-5009 GCA_044370205.1 Pirellulales bacterium
GCTGCTGCATCCGGTCGCCGAGCACCGGGAAGAGCCCGCAGGCCTCGTCGATGTCGCGGGTGAGCCGCGAGCGGTCGGTCTGGGTGAACCCGCCCAGTTCGAGATTTTCCCGCACCGAGAGCCGGGGAAAAATCCGCCGGCCTTCCGGTGAATGGCCGATGCCGAGCCGCATGATCTCGTGCGGGGCCAGCCCGGCCAGCGGCCGGCCGGCGAAGGTCATCCGACCTCCGCGGGGGGGCACGACGCCCGAGATCGCCATCAGGAGCGTCGTCTTGCCGGCGCCGTTGGCTCCGATGATCGCCACGAGCTCGCCGTCCTCGACCGTGAGCGATACGCCGTCGAGCGCCCGGATCGGCCCGTAGCCGGCGACGAGATCGGTCACTTCCAACAGGGCCATTGCCACGATCCTCAGGAGTCGCTGCCGAGATACGCCTCGATCACCTTCTCGTCCCGCCGCACCTCGGCGGGAGTGCCCTCGGCAATCTTCACGCCGTGGTCGAGCACGGCCACGCGGTCGCTGATCTTCATCACCACGTTCATGTGGTGCTCGATGAGCAGCACGGTCACGCCACGGGCACGGATTCGCTCCACGAGCGCCGCCAGTTCCGTCGTCTCCGCCGGATTCATCCCGGCCGCTGGCTCGTCGAGCAGGATGAGCGTGGCACCGGTCGCGAGCGCCCGGGCGATCTCGAGCCGCCGCTGGTCACCGTAGGGCAGCTGGCCGGCGATCCGATTGGCCGCCTGCTCGAGCCCCACGAACCGCAGCTCCTCGATCGCCCGAAACCGCGCTGCGGTCTCGGCCCGTCGGTAGCCCGGCGTGCCGAAGAGCATCGCCGCAACGCCCCCTGGAATCGTGCGGTCGAGCCCCACGAGCACGTTCTCGAGCACCGTCATATTGGAGAACAGCCGGATGTTCTGGAACGTTCGCGAGATGCCAGCCTGGGCAACGACATGGGGCGACCGACGGCCTCGCTTCCAGACGGCGATCGTGCCGGCCGCCCCGAGCAATCCGCCCGCGAGCAGCCCGAGGATGCCGCGGATCCGGATGCGGCTCTTGCCGGCCGCGAGCCGTTCGAGCACCTCCTCGCGGACCGTCGGCACGGCGCCGGCCGCGAGTGCCGCCCCGGCCCGTTCGGTGTCGCTGACGACGGGCACCGTGCCCGGTCCCGCCCGCCGCGCGGTCACGGCCGCCTGCAGTTCGTTGCGGATCGCTTCCGCCTCGGCACGGTCGCGGCGGATCGCGAGCACGTCGCCGCCGTCGGCGCTCACCACCCGCCACTTCCCCGCCATCTGGTCGATCGCCAGATCGGCACGGAAATAGCCTCGCAGCCGGGTCGCGGCGCCCGAGAGCGTGAACGGCTCACCGGTGATCATGCCTCGCTTCACGACAGCCAGCCAGAGCCGATCGACGTCCACCGCCGCCGCCGCGAAGAGCAGCCCCGTGAGCAGACCGATGCCGAGGGCCGACCAGAAGGTGCCGGGGGTGAACGACCGTGACAGCCGCCGGCCCCGAAACCGCACGGTACCGCCGGTCGGGGCGTAGATGCCGCTGATGCAGTTGAAGGCCGTCGTCTTGCCCGCGCCATTCGGGCCGATGAGCGACACGATCTGCCCCTCGGGCACGTCGAGATCAAGCTCCGACACAGCCACGAGGCCACCGAACCGGATCGAAAGCCGATCGACCGCGAGCAGCGGTGAGTCGGCCATGCCGGGAAGCGGCGGGGCGACGGCATCACGGCGGCGGATTTTCATGGGTGTTCCTCGTGAAGTTCCGCCGCCAGCCGCCGCGAGGGCACGAGCCCCTCCGGCCGATACCGCATCACGAGCACGAGTGCCGCGCCGAAAATGGCCAGCCGCCAGCCGCTGAACGAGAGCAGGCTCGACCCCGACGGATTGATGTCGAGTTGCTGGATCAGGGAGTCGGCCCACGGCGCCAGCACCGTGTCGAAGCCTACGAGCAGCGCCACGCCGAGCAGCGTGCCCGGAATGCTGCCCAGGCCGCCGAGGATCACGGCGCAGAGCACCATGATCGAGCGATTGAAGTCGTAGGCGTTGGGGTCGGCGGTGGTGGAGAGGCTCGCGGCATAGAGGCAGCCCGCGAGGCCGGCGACGGCGGCCGACATCGCGAAGGCGGAGAGCTTCACCCGCACCGCGGAGATGCCCATCGCCGAGGCCGCCAGCTCGTCCTCGCGAACGGCGACCCAGGCCCGGCCGAGCCGTGAATCCTCGAGCCGCCGCATGGCGATCACGACCCCGGCGAGGGCGAGGAGCGAGAGGTAATAGAACCACCGCGGATCGATGGCGAAGGCGCGGCCGAGGTCGATGCCGGCAAGGCTGACGCCGGCTCCCGGCGGCGGTACGGGGTTGAGCCCCTTCATGCCTCCCGTGATCTGCTCCAGATTCCGCAGCGTCACCTTCACCACCTCGCCGAAGCCGAGCGTCACGATCGCGAGATAGTCACCCCGCAGCCGCAGCGTCGGGGCCCCGAGCGCCAGGCCGATGCCGGCCGTCGCCAGCACGCTCACGGCCGCGGCGACCGCGAACGGCAGCCGAAAGGGATACATCGGCACCGTGAGCACCGCGCACACGTAGGCCCCGATCCCGAAGAAGGCCGCAATCCCGAGGTGCACGAGCCCCGTGTAGCCCACCATCACGTTGAGCCCGAGTGCGAGGATGCAGTAGATGAAGAGCGTCGTTACCTGCCCGCCGAGCGCCCCGCCGAGCGCGGGCACGACGAGCGGCGCGATGGCGAGCACCGCCAGCGCCACCAGCTCCCATCGCTGCCGCAGGAATTCCCGCATCAGACCTTCTCCTTCGTTCCGCGGCCGAGCAGCCCCTCGGGCCGGAACACGAGGATCACGATCAGGATCGCGAACACGATCGCCCCGGTCCACCTTTCCCCCACGTAGGCGCTCGACAGCGCCCGCACGAGGCCGATCACGACGCCCCCCACGACGGCCCCCGGAATGCTGCCGATCCCTCCGAGCACCGCAGCCGTAAAGGCATAGAGGCCGTTTTGGAACCCCATCTGGAAGCTGATGGTGTTGATGTAGAGGCCGTAGATGACGCTCGCGGCCCCGCCGAGAAAGCCTCCCACGAAGAACGTGGCGGCGATCACGCGGTCCACGTCGATGCCCACGAGCGCAGCCGCGGTCGGATCCTGGGCCACGGCCCGCATCGCCTTCCCGAGGCGGGTGGCCCGCACGAGGAACGAGAGGGCGATCATGAGTGGCGCCACGACCACGAGCACGAGCAGGTCCTTGGCGGTGAATTGCAGCCCGTCGGACGCGAGCAGGTTGGTGGCGGGGAGCAGCTCGGGAAACGACCGATCGGCCGGCCCGAGCCAAAACAGGCCGATGTTCATGAAAATGAACGACACGCCGATGGCCGAGACGAGCGGGGCGAGCTTGGGCGCCGTGCGGAGCGGCTTGTAGACGAGCCGATCGACGGCCACGTTGAGCCCACCGCAGAAGAGCCCGCAGAGCCCGACGAGCATCGTGATGCCGGCCCAGGTGGTCGCTTGCCCCGCGGGGTCCAGGCCGAGCCAGCCGACGAGCGAGAGCCCGAAGCAGGCCCCGAGCATGATCAGGTCGCCATGGGCGAAGTTGATCAGCCGGATGATGCCGTAGACCATCGTATAGCCGAGGGCCACCAATGCGATCAGGGCCCCATTGGTGAGGCCGATCAGGCACTGCTGGAGGAAGAACTGGAGCGACACCGGTGGCACCTTCAGGGCGTGGTCGTGGATGCAGGGACCGTCGTGTCCTCGACGTCGCTCGAATCGAGGGTTTCTTCGAACACGAACCTCCCGTCCTTCACGCCGCTCACCGTCAGCGTCCGCATCGTCGTATCGCCGTTGGCGTCGAAGCCCCAGTGGCCGAGCGCACCGTCGAAGTCGCGGATCGCGAGGGCCGCGTCGGCGATCGCGCGGCGATCCTTCGTGCCGGCCTCACGGATCGCTCGGAGGGCCACGCAGGCCGCCTCGTAGCCATACACGGCGTAGGCCTCGGGCAGTTCGCCATGCTTCGCCCGGTAGCGGGCGACGAAGTCGGCCCCCTTGCCAGCGAGCCTGTCGGGGGGCAGGCCGCCGAACGTGACGAAGCAGCGGCCTTCGAGGTTTGCCGCCCCCGCGGAGTCGATGAACACCTGCTCGAGGCAGCCGTCGGGCACCATAAGCTTGGCGTCGATGCCCGCACTCGCCATATCCTTCGCCAGCTGCCCTCCCTTGCTCTGCGTCGTGCCGCCGAAGTAGACGAGGTCGGGATTCGCCGCCTTCACGCTCGCCATGAGTGACTTGAACTCCTGGGCCTTGGCGTCGATCGAATCGTGGCCGAGCACCTCGATGCCGATCTCCCGGCACCGCTCGTCGAATAGGTCGGCGATCCCTTTGCCATACACCTCATTGTCGTCGAGGATGTAGACCTTCTTCACGCCACGTCGTTCGGCCCAGTCGGCCGACAGCGGGCCCTGCAGGTCGTCGGCCGGCACGACCCGCACGTAGTTCAGCCGCCCCGTCGGGTGGTAGACGTCGGGCTCGCCCGGCTCTCCCATCCCGGGCTTCGTGAGCCCCACGGCCGTGTTGGCGGGGGAAACCATGAGCAGGTCGCCGAGGTTGAGGATCGGCATCGAGACCTTGGCCGCCCCGGAGTTGAAGGTGCCGATGTAGGCCATCACGTCCGGATCTTGAAGCGCCCGGCGGGCGTTGGCCGCCTCGGCCTCGCTCGTCCACTGGCCGGCGGCGGCCGTCGAGTCGTCGAGGTCGAGATATTCAACGCGGAACGGACCCACGCGTCCTCCCGCCTCCTCGATCGCCATCCGGATGCCACGGACGATGGTGTCGGACTGCTGCTTCGCAGAGCCAGTCCGGGGCAGGCTCGACACGATCTTGACGAGGTCGGGATCGGCCGGACGGCAGCCCGACGACGCGGCGCACGCGAGTATCAGCACCGCGACCGCTGCATCCCAGCATTTCATGTCGAGAATGTAGAAACCGGCCACCGACCGCGTCA
>JBILVW010000236.1:0-4993 GCA_044370205.1 Pirellulales bacterium
CCGCTCGCGGAAGGCGTAGAGGAACGGGCTGAACGTGCCGAGGTCGAGGCCGTAGGCCCCCATGCCCACGAGGTGGCTGGCGATCCGGCCCAGCTCCGCGATCAGCACCCGCAGATGGCGGGCCTTCTCGCTCACCTCGTATTTCATGAGCTTCTCGACGGCCAGCGCCCAGCCGAGATTCATGTTCATCGCCGCCAGATAGTCCATCCGGTCGGTGTAGGGAATCCATTGCCGATGGGTGAGATTTTCGCCGATCTTCTCGGCGCAGCGGTGAAGGTAGCCGATGTGCGGCTCCACTTCCGACACGACCTCGCCGTCGGTCCGCAGCACCAGCCGGAGCACGCCGTGGGTGCTCGGGTGCTGCGGCCCCATGTTGACGAGCATCTCGTCGGTGCGAACGTCGAACTCGATGATCCGCGGATCGTCGTCGAGGAGTTGTGCCATGTGATCGTTCTTTCTGTGGGAAAAAGGTGCTGGACCCGTTTCCGCCGCGGAAACGGTGACTGCCACCTTTTTCGATCTAGCGGCCTCTGATGCCGTGGTATTCGAGCGGCTGTTCGTAGTCCTTGCGGAGCGGGTAGCCCTCCCAATCTTCGGGGCAGAGGATTCGCCGGAAATCGGGATGGCCGGTGAAACAGACTCCCGAGAGGTCAAAGACCTCCCGCTCATGCCAGTTGGCACCCCGCCAGACGCCGCACACGCTCGGGATCTCCGGCAGCTGGCCCGGGACGTCTCCCTTCCACCGCGGCAACTTGCACTTGAGTACGAGACTCACGCGGGACGCGGTGCTCCAGAGGTGGTAGACGAGTTCGGTGTGCGGCTGCCACGAAACCTTCGCGGCCTTCTTGGGGTCGGGCTCGAACCAGTCGATGCCCGTGATGCATTCGAGTGAGTCGAACCGCATTGGGCTCTTCGACTTCAGCCATCCACAGACCTCGGCGATCCGCTCGGGGGCGATGTCGATCCAGGGGTCGATGGCCTCGAGATTTTTGCCGACGATCGCGCCGGGCAGGGCCTCGTCGAGCTGCTCGAGAAAACCGGGGCCTCGCATGGCAGGTCACCTGAAAAGGAAATCAAACTCGGATCGCGCGTCAGGCCGACCGTTCAGCCGTCACCGCCCGCACCCAGTCGAGGTCTCCGCGATACCACACGTAGGCGAAGCCGACGAGCAGCACGGCGAAAAAGGCGGCCATGTCCACGACCGCCGTGCGGGCGAGCAGCGATCCTGTTCGGGCCACCGCCCACTGGCCGAGGGCCTGCTGCGGCGTCCGGTCGCCCCGCGTCGCCTCCAGGCCGCGGGCCTCGGAGATCGTAGGGGTGAGCAACGGGCCGGCCGTTTCGGGCACGGCGGGCTTGGTGACGCCGAGCTCCCGCATCAGCCCGGTCGCGGCGGGCGTGAGCATGCCGTCGGCCTGCACGGTCTGCAGGGCTGGATCGGTGAGCTGCGTGGCCTTGCCGAAGACGGTCGCCCACGGAAAGAAGAGGGCCACCTCGACGTCGAAAATGATGAAGAGCAGTGCGACCACGTAGAACCGCAGGTCGAACTGCACGAAGCTCGAGCCGATCGTCGGCTCGCCGCACTCGTAGACCTCGAGTTTCTCGACGTTCGGCATGCGGGGCCGCACGAGCCAGCCCACGATGAGGTTTACAGCCAGGAAGGCGATGCCCACCGCGACGAAGAGGGCGACGTAGCCGGCGATCAGAACGGGGTGCATCGAACGGGCCTTCCGGGCTGAATCTGGTTTGGTTTACTGGTTCGGACCGCCGTGAACCGGCTCGACGATCACCTTCGAAGCCGCGACGGCGGTCGGATTGAGCGTGGAGCGGCCCCAGCCGACCTCGACGGGCAGCCGGGCGAAATCGACGATCGTTCCGTCGCGGCTGTAGCAGGAGAGGTCGAGCGTCGAGCCCATGAAGATGCAGTCAACGGGGCACGGCTCGACGCACAGGGCACAGAACATGCACTTCGAGTAGTCGATCGTGAATCCGCTGACGCGGAAGCCCTTGCCGTTCTCGACTCGCTCCTTGCCGATGTAGATGCAGTCCACGGGGCAGGCCTTCGCGCACTGGTCGCAGGCGATGCAGGTCGTGAGGTCGTAGCGATGGAAGCCGCGGTAGCGGGCGGCGACCGGGGCGGGCAATTCCGGATACTCGAAGTGCTCGGTAAACGTCCGCCGCTTCTGGTCGTAGGTGCTGCCGAACACCCGCAGCGTCGTTCGCATCCCGTCGAGCACCGTCCAGACGGCCGTAAACAGGTTGCGAAACCAGGCTTTCATGGCTGGGAATACGTCCGGCAGGGAAGCGGCGGCACCGCGCTACGAATCCAACCGCAGCGCAGACGACGAGAGTATAGGGAGCCTGCGAAAGGCAACAAGGACGCCGTCACTTGGTGGCTTCGGGGGGCGGGCAAAGCGGCCGTCCCATAAAAGCCCTGAGCGCGAGCGAGGGGATAGCGACTCACGATCCCCCGGCTTGCGCCTGGGGGCTTCTATGGAGGCGAGCCGGACACCCTTCCGCGAAAACGCCCTTGTGTCCTTTCGCAAAAAGGGCGGAAAAGGCGGTGCCATCCCCGCAATCGCCCGCATTTGCCGACATTTTCCTGGCCGAGGGTCCGGGATTTGCTTGACTGCGCGTTTCAGGCCATTAGGATTGAGGAGTTTCTGGCAGTTTACGCACCCTGATCTTCACTCTTTGCCTGGCTCGCCATAGCGCCAAAGGAATGGCCCATGCTCGTCCTCTCGCGGAAGAAAGACGAGAGCATCGTCATCAACAACGATATCACGATCGTTGTGGTGGAGATCCGTGGCGACAAGGTGCGTCTCGGCGTCGAGGCTCCCAAGGAGGTGCCCGTGCATCGCCGCGAGGTCTTCGAGGCCATCGCTCGCGGTGAACCGGTCGATCAGGGTCAGGTCGGAGGCCACGAGGCCAGCGGCACTGCCGCAAGTCAGCCGCCGGAATCCGGGGCTCTGGCTCCCGACGCCTGAGTTAAGGTAGTCTTTACTCCTGCCCGACGTCGCTTTCGCGGCTTCGTCACGGCCCCATCGTCTAGAGGCCTAGGACATCGCCCTTTCACGGCGGTAACCGGGGTTCGAATCCCCGTGGGGTCATGCTTTTTCTGTCGTTCCACACGTAGCCGCCGATGACCGAGCCAGCCAACCTCGATCGTCCCTCAGCCTACGACGCCGTCTTGCTCGTCTCGTTCGGCGGGCCCGACAAGCCCGACGACGTGATGCCGTTCCTCGAGAACGTGCTCCGGGGCCGCAACGTGCCGCGGGAGCGAATGCTGGAAGTTGCCGAGCACTACTATCACTTCGGCGGCAAGAGCCCGATCAACGAGCAGAACCTGGCCCTGCTCGCCGCCCTGCGGGCCGAGCTCGAGCGTCGCGGCCCTCACCTGCCCGTCTACTGGGGCAATCGCAACTGGCATCCGCTGCTCACCGACACGCTTCGCGAGATGGCAGACGCCGGCGTGAAGAGGGCGATCGCCTTCGTGACGAGCGGCTTCAGCTGCTATTCCGGCTGTCGGCAATACCGCGAAAACATCGCGGCCGCCTGTGCCCCGCTCGGCGACAAGGCGCCGCAGGTCGACAAGATTCGGGTGTTCTTCAACCACCCGGGCTTCGTCGGCCCGATGGCCGCCAACGTGCGGGCCGCCCTCGATCATTTCCCCGCGGAAGCCCGGGCCTCTGTGCCGGTGCTGTTCACCGCCCACAGCATCCCGATGTCGATGGCCGACACGAGCCGCTACGTGCCGCAGCTCACGGAGTCATGCCGGCTCGTGGCGGAGCAGACGGGCCTGGCCCACTGGAAGCTCGTCTTCCAGAGCCGCAGCGGCCCGCCCACGCAGCCGTGGCTCGAGCCCGACATCTGCGATGCGATCCGCGAGCTTCACGCCCAGGGCATCCGCCGGCTCGTCATCTCGCCGATCGGCTTCATCTCCGACCACATGGAGGTGCTCTACGATCTCGACACCGAGGCGGCCGACCTCTGCAAGGAACTTGGCATCGAGATGCAGCGGGCGGCGACGGTGGGCACGGCGCCCGAGTTCATCGCCTGCGTCCGCGACCTGATCGCCGAGCGGGCGTGGAACCTGCCGAACCGCACCGCGATCGGCGTGCTGCCGGCCAATCACGACGTCTGCCCGCTCGACTGCTGCCCCGCCCCCCAGCGGCCCGCCGCCCGCCCTGCCTGATCGGCCTCCCCATACAAGCCCCCAGGCGCGAGCCGGGGGATTCTGCTTGGCCCCACCACGCCCTCACCGCATGCCCGACTCCGCCGCCGAGCACGTCGCCCTCGTCCACGGCTACCTCGCCAACAAATACATGCTGGTGCCGCTCGCCCGCCGGCTGCAGCGCCGCGGCTTCGGCACCACGCCCTGGGGCTACTGGAACATCCAGTGCTCGCTGCTGGTGCATGCCGACCGGTTCTGCCGCCAGCTCCAGCGGCTCGACGCCGATCCGGCGATCGGCACGATCCACCTCGTCACCCACAGCATGGGCGGCATCGTCGCCCGGGCGGCGCTCGACCGCTTCCGACCACGAAAGCTCGGCCGGGTCGTGATGCTCGCCCCGCCGAATCGAGGCTCGTTCGTGGCTACGCGAGCCGTGAACACCTTCGGACGGTTTTTGCGGCCCGTCACGGAACTCTCGACCGCCTCCGACAGCCTCGTCAACCTGCTGCCCACACCCGAGGGCCTCGACATCGGAGTGATCGCAGCGAAGCACGACGCCCTGGTCTCGGAGAAGAGCACACATCCCGTGGTGCCGCACGCGCACATCACGCTTCCCACCTGGCATACGGGCCTTCTCTTCAACCGCGACTGCGCCGACCTCACCGCCGCCTTCCTCGCGTCCGGCACGTTCGACGCGCGATCCGCTCGAGCCCCCGAAACCATGGCTTCTCCTCAATAAAAGCCCCGGGCGAGAGCCGGGGGCTCGGTGAGGCGTATGACTCCATCTGCAGCATTGTCTGCGAATCCCGCCAGGGGGTAGCA
>JBILVW010000237.1:0-4970 GCA_044370205.1 Pirellulales bacterium
CCGCCGATCGCGGCCGCCTCGTCTCGCTCCTCACCTGTGCCAAGGAAGACCGCGATGCTGTGGGAAGTTGACGTCGTCTCGAAGGAAGCCGCGGGCGACCATGCCGCCCGCGCCGTCGTGGCCGGGGCCGCCGAACTCGGCATTGCCGGCTGCGCCACTGCCCGCACCGCCGCCGGCTGGCTGATCGAGGGGAATCTCTCGGCCGCCGACGTCGAGCGGCTCGCCGCGACCGTGCTCGCCGACCCGGTCACGGAGTCGTTCACGGCCTCCGAGGTCGGCGGCGAGCGACATGGCACCGGGCCCGCGGGCCTGCCGACCGTCGTGCGGGTGCTGCCGCGGGCGGGCGTCACCGATCCGGCGGCCGAGACGGCCAAGAATGCATTCACGCTCGTGGGCCTCGAGCCGCTGGCCGTGCGGAGCGTGCGGAAGTACTGGCTCCCCGCGCTGCCGGAGGCCGAGGCGAAGCGGCTGGCCTGGAACCTGCTCGCCAGCGAGGCGATCCACGACGTGGTCGTCGGCCCGCTGCCCCTGCGGACGCTCGCGGGGGGCAAGCCCTGGTCGTTCGTGCAGGAGTCGATCCCGCTCGACGGCCTCGACGACGAGGCGCTCGCCCGCCTGAGCCGCGAGAAATGCCTCGCGCTCACCGTTCGCGAACTGCATGCGATCCGCGACCACTTCCGCGCACTCGGCCGGCCGCCGTTCGAGATCGAGCTGGAGACGATCGCCCAGACCTGGAGCGAGCACTGCTGCCACAAGACGCTCTCGAGCGCCGTCGATCACGAAGGGCCCGCGGGCACGGCGCGGTTCGACAACCTGCTCAAGGAGACCGTCTTCGCCGCCACGCGGAAGGTGCGCGAGGCGCTCGCCGCCGACGACTGGTGCGTGAGCGTGTTCCGCGACAACTCGGGCGTGGTGCGGTTCGACGGCGACCACGACATCTGCGTGAAGGTGGAGACGCACAACCATCCCTCGGCGATCGAGCCCTACGGCGGCGCGGCCACCGGCCTCGGCGGCGTGATCCGCGACGTGCTCGGCACGGGCCTGGGCGCGAAGCCGATCGCCAACCTCGACGTCTTCTGCGTGGCCCCGCCCGACACGCCCGCGGCCGACCTGCCCCCCGGCGTGATCCATCCGCGGCGGCTCTTGGCCGGCGTGGTGGCGGGCGTTCGCGACTACGGCAACCGCATGGGCATTCCCACGATCGCCGGTGCCGTCGCCTACGACCCCGGCTATATCGGCAACCCGCTCGTATTCTGCGGCACGGTGGGGATCATGCCGCGGGGCACGGCCGACGCGGCGGTGCAGCCGGGCGACCTCGTCGTCGTGGCCGGCGGCCGCACGGGTCGCGACGGCATCCACGGCGCCACGTTCTCGAGCATCGAGCTCTCGAGCGCGAGCGAGAGCCAATCGGGGGGCGCGGTGCAGATCGGCCACGCGATCCACGAGAAGACGCTCACCGACTTCGTGCTCGAGGCCTCGCGGCACAAGCTGTTCAGCGCCATCACCGACTGCGGCGCCGGCGGGCTGTCGAGCGCCGTCGGCGAGATGGGGGCGACGCTCGGAGCCGACGTGCAGCTGGAGAAGGTGCCGTTGAAGTATGCGGGCCTCTCCGCGACGGAGGTCTGGATCTCCGAGGCCCAGGAGCGGATGGTGCTCGCCGTGCCGCCGGCCAACTGGAAGCAGATGGCAGCCGTCGCCGCGGCGGAAGGCGTCGAGGCCACGGCCATCGGCACGTTCACCGGCACCGGCCGGCTCGTGCTCGCCTGGGAAGGCAAGGTCGCCGGTGAGCTCGACTGCCACTTCCTCCACGAGGGCCGGCCGAAGCAGCGGCTCCCGTCGCGGTTCACGCGGCCCGCCACGACACCAGCCACCTGGCAGCCGGCCGCGGCCCGCGGTGTCGCCGATTGTCTCGCGAACGTACTCGCCCTGCCCGACGTGGCGAGCAAGGAATGGATCGTGCGGCAGTACGACCACGAGGTGCAGGGGGCGAGCGTGCTCAAGCCGCTGCTCGGCCCCGGCGAAGGCCCGGCTGATGGCACGGTCGTTCGCGGCGTGCTCGGCCGGCCACGGGGCATCGTGCTCGGCGTCGGCCTGCGGCATCGGCTGGGCCGGATCGATCCCTACCAGATGGCCGCCGGTGGCATCGTGGAGGCGATCGCCAATGCGGTGGCCGCGGGGGCCGACCCCGACCGGATCGCCCTGCTCGACAACTTCTGCTGGGGCGACACGCGACGGCCGGAATCGCTGGGCACGCTCGTGGAGGCCTGCCGCGCCTGCCACGACATGGCGATCGCATTCGCCGCGCCCTTCGTGAGCGGCAAGGACAGCCTCAACAACGTCTTCGCCTGGACCGACTCCGCGGGACGGCAGCGGGAGATTTCGATTCCGCCCACGCTGCTCGCCACGGCGATGGGCCAGGTGCCCGACGTGCAGAAGGCGGTCTCGCCCGATCTCAAGGCCGTGGGCAATCGGCTGGCCGTCGTGGGCCTTACCCGCGACGACCTGGCCGGCAGCCAGCTCGAACTCGCCGGCATCGTGCAGGGAGGACGGCTCCCCGAGGTCGATGTGGCCGCCTGTCGCAGCGTGTTTGCCGCGGTCGCGGCCGCGCAGCGGGCCGGGCTCGTGCAGTCGTGCCACGACGTGTCGGACGGCGGTCTCGCCGCGGCCGTCGCGGAGATGGCGATCGGCGGTGGACTCGGGGCCACGCTCGACCTGGCCGCCGTGCCGGTCGATCTCTCGGCGACGACCATGCCGGAGCACCGCGGGCTCGTGATCGCGTTTGCCGAGACGCCGGGCCGGTTCATCTGCGAAGTGAAGGCGGCCGACGCCGCAGCCTTCGAGAAGCTCATGGGCGACACCCGCTGGGGCTGGGTCGGCGGCGTCACGGCGGAGCCCGTGCTCGCGATTGCCACGGCGCAGGGACCCGAGCGGATCGCCGTGGCCGACCTCTCGGCCGCCTGGCGGCGGATGTCGCATACCGAACACTCAGGAGGCCACGGCTGACATGCTGGCACCCCGCGCACTCATTCTCCGGGCCCCGGGCACCAACTGCGACCACGAAACGGCACACGCCTTCGAGCGGGCTGGCGGCCTCGCCCGCCGCGTGCACGGGCGGGCGCTGGTCGAAAAGCCCTCGCTCATGGACGACTGCCAGATCCTCTGCCTGCCTGGCGGCTTCTCCTACGGCGACGACATCGCCAGCGGCAGAATCTTCGCCCTCGAACTGCGGCTGCGGCTCGGCGACGCGCTGCGGGCGTTTCGCGATCGCGGCGGACTCGTGCTCGGCATCTGCAACGGCTTTCAGGTGCTCCTGCAGACGGGGCTCTTGCTCGCCGATCCGGCGACCGGAGCCCCGCGGGCGTCACTCGCCCACAACACGTCGGGCCGGTTCGTGGATCGCTGGGTGCACCTACGGGCGCCGGCCGGGCCGTGTGTCTTTCTCAAGGGCATCGATCGGCTCGAACTCCCGGTCGCCCACGGCGAGGGGCGGTTCGTCGCCCGGTCGGCGGCCGACCTCGCCGCACTCGATGCGGCCGGCCAACTCGCGCTCCGCTACGACGCCGACTCGAATGGCACCTCGACCAACCCCAACGGCGCCCAGGCCGACGTCGCCGGCGCCTGCGACGAGACAGGCCGCGTGTTCGGGCTGATGCCGCACCCCGAGCGATTCGTGGATGCCACCCAGCATCCCGCCTGGGTCGGCCGGCTCGACCCGGCCGCCTCCGGCTCGGGTCTCGCCATCTTCGCCAACGCCCTCCGCGGCTGCTGAGAAAGCGGCGGTCGAAACGGGAGACTGGGCAATCGTGTCGATCGGCGTTGACGCCGCGGCGGGGCGGTCCTATCTCTCCACCCCCTCACGAGCCAGACATGGGCGCCCTCCCGCAGCCACCGTGCCCGCTGATCATCCGCCTCGCGGCGGCCGTCTGCCTGCTCGCCTCCGGCTGCCGTGGCCTGCTGCTGCCAACGGGTGGCGGGATCCTCGGCCAGACCGACGTGCCGGCGGCCATCGATGCACCTCGCGATCGCCCGCAGACCACGACCGTGAAAACACTTCCGGTCGAGCTGCTCTTCATTCGCCATGATCCACACGACCCGGTCGTGCAGGACGAGCTCTGGAACCTGATCGACGAGCAGGCGCTCGGCCGCGAACGCTGCGCCCGACTGGCCGCGAACGGCCTGCGGGCGGGAGTGCTCTCCGGATCGCTGCCGGCGGCACTGGCGGAGCGAGTGGCCACGGCCCAGCCGGTCGTTGCCGACGGAAGTGAAGACGCAGCCGCGTCGCGCCGGGTGCTCCGGCTGCTGCCGGGAAAACGTGCCGAAATCGTGGCGACCGCCGGCATTCCGGAGCTGGTGCTGCTCGAGCACGATGCCGAAGGCGTGCGGGGCGGCACCTATCGCGACTGCACGGCGGTGGTAGCGGTGCGGGCCTGGCCCGATGCCGATGGCCGCACGCGGATCGAGGCCGTGCCGGAGCTCAAGCACGGCCCCATGCAGCGGACGTGGATCGGCGAGGAGGGCATGTTTCGACTGGAAACAGGCCAGGTGCGGCGGCGGTTCGAGCCGCTCGAGATCGAGACCCTGTTGCCGCATCAGGGCATGCTCGTGATCGGCGCCGTCGGCGAGCCGGCGGCCACGGTGGGCGATGCCCTCCTGCGGGACCGCGACGGTGCCGCCGCAGGGATGCAGCTGCTCGTCATCCGCCCGCTCGGCACCGGCGTCGATCCGGCGTTCGACGCTATCGACGCATCCGCAGAAGCCCGCTGAAGAGCGGGCCGACCCCAGGGCTGGGGAACTTCGTGGGGTTGGGGGGTTTTGCGGAACGCTGGCAAACCTCGACTGCCAGTGGACGGAACGGTGTTTCCGCCGCGCGGATCGTGCCGATTCCACCGGACGATCGGATTTCGTGTCAGCCACCCCGGATCGTCCCATGCACACCGCGTCAGCCGCCCGCGA
This sequence comes from Pirellulales bacterium, assembly GCA_044370205.1. GTDB lineage: Bacteria > Planctomycetota > Planctomycetia > Pirellulales > UBA1268 > QWPN01. The sequence goes on from JBILVW010000237.1 coordinate 4,954, forward strand.
GGAACAGCCCCGTCGCA
>JBILVW010000238.1:0-4950 GCA_044370205.1 Pirellulales bacterium
GCAGCGTGTGCCGATGCTGCCCACGCCCACCACCTTTCGTGCGGAATCGATGACCCTGTAGCGGCGGGCGATGACCTGGTTTTCCGGTGGGAGCGTCTCGACGAAGGCCGCGTAGCCGGTTTCGACGTAGGCCCGCAGCTTCTCGTCCTCGAGCCGCTCGAGCACGGGCGGCTTCGATTTGAAGCGAGCCTTGCCATCCACGTCTTCGGTGAGCCGGGCGATCGCTCGTTCCTGCGTGCGGCGGCGGGCCTTTTCGAGCGCGGCCTCGGTGTCTTTCGCGGGGGCCGCCGAATTTGACTCGTCGGCCAAGGCCTCGATGTCGGCCGCCGTCATACGTTCGTAGAGCACGCCGACAGTGGGCTTCTTCGAAAGCTCCTGCATGGTCTCGCGGTAGGTATCGGCGATATGGCGGGCGAGTGCGGTGCCTTTGTCGGCCTCGTCTCTGGATTGCAGGCAGGTGACAAACGACGTCGCCAGCCGCAGCACGTCCCACTCGAAGGGGCCCGGGTGGGTTTCGTCAAAATCGTTGACATCGAAGACGAGGTCCCGCTCGGGCGAGGCGTAGATACCGAAGTTGGAGAGGTGGGCGTCGCCGCAGAGTTGCACGATGAGATCGGTGCTCTTGCGGGCCCCGAGTGCGGCGGCCATCACGGACGCGGAGCCGCGCAGCGTGGCCAGGGGGCACACGGCCATGCGGGCGTGGCGGAGCGGCAGCAGTTCGGCGATCCGATCGCGGCCTTCGAAGCGAAGCACGTCCACGATATCGGGCCGCTTGGTCCGGCAGGTCGGGTCGCCGAGTTCCTCGACGGGCAGGTCCTTCGCTTGTTGCAGTCCGATCTCGATGCGGTCATCGAGCGTGGGGTGGGCCGGTGTCTCGGCCGCGGGTGTGGCGTCCATGCCCGCCATCATAATGCCGGGCAGACGGTCCCGGCGGCCGAGCGTTCGCTTGATAGCAATTTCTCAAAGGCTGACAACGCTACAGTGAACCGTGTTCCGACTATTCACAATCATTCGCTTGGCTTCACATTCGCTTGGCTTCAGTGGATAGTCGCTCTGGCTGCCCGACCGCCCAGAGCAACACGTGCGTGTCGAGCAGAAGGGTCATGTATCGTCTTCAAGCCCGTACCTTCCCGGTCGTAGCGATTCCGCCGTTTGTTCAGGCCTTATTCGGGTCGGGATCGTCGCGATCCCGCCTCGGTTCCGGAGGTATGATTGCCAGTCAAGGGTAGGCCGCAAAGTCGCCGTAGATCACCGGCCTCTCCCTGGCCGCACGATCGATCACGCCCCGGCCGGCGGCCACCGCCGGAAACGGATGTCGGATAACAGCGAGTTCATTCCGGATTTTCTCGTCGAGTCGGGTGAAAACCTCGATCAACTCGACCAAGACCTGCTGGCGCTGGAGGCCGACCCGGCTGATCCGCAGCGGCTGGCGAGCGTGTTCCGCACGGTTCACACCATCAAGGGCAACAGCGGCTTTTTCGGGTTTTCGAAGCTCGGGGCGCTCGCCCACAGCGGGGAGCATCTGCTCGGCAAACTGCGGGACGGCAAGGCCACGCTCGACGACCGCGTCGCCGGCACGCTGTATTCGATGGTCGATGCGGTGCGGACGATCCTGCAGTCGATCGAGACCACCGGTGGCGAAGGGGATCACGACTACCGCGAGCTCTCGCGAACACTCGCCTCGGCGGCCGAGCAGGCCGCGACCGCCCAGGCGAAGGCCGCCGGCACTCCTGCTCCGGCCGTCAGCGGGTCTGCCGGTGTCGCCGTCACTCCCGATCCACCAGTGGAAGCCCCGCCGGCTCCCGCGGAACTGCCTCCGCCCGCACCCCCTGCCGCTGGTCCGACTGCCGCCGCACCGACTGCCGCCGCACCGACTGCCGCCGCGCTGCCGGCTCCCGTCGCGCCGCCAGCGCATGTCGCCGCCGCCGAGACCACCGTCCGCGTCGATGTCGAGCTCCTGGCGTCGATCCTCGACCTCGTCGGCGAACTCGTTTTGGCCCGCAACCAGCTGCGGAGCATCGACAGCGACGAGCCCGCCGTGCAGGCCTGCGGGCAGCGGATCAATGCCGTCACCAACGCGCTGCAGGAGACCGCAGTCAAGACGCGGCTCCAGCCCGTCGAGCACGTGTTCAGCCGCTTTCCCCGCACCGTTCGTGACCTTGCCGTCTCCTGCGGCAAGGAGGTGCAACTGGTGATCGACGGGGCCGATACCGAACTCGACCGGTCGCTGATCGAGAGCATCCGCGACCCGCTCACGCACCTCATCCGCAACTCGGTCGACCACGGCATCGAGCCCCCCGACGTTCGCGTCGCTCGGGGCAAGCCCCGCGCTGGGCGGCTGTCGCTGCGGGCCTTCAACGAGAGCGGGCGGGTCACGATCGAGGTCTCCGACGACGGTGGTGGCATCGCCTTCGAGAAGGTCCGCGAGAAGGCGATCGCCCGCGGGCTCGTCACGGCCGCCGACGCGGAGTCCATGCCCCCCGACCGCGTGCTGCAGTTCATCTTTGAGCCGGGCTTCTCCACGGCCGCCCAGGTCACGAGCGTGTCGGGCCGCGGTGTGGGCATGGACGTGGTTCGGACCAACATCGAGTCGATCGGCGGCACGATCGAACTCCAGAGCATCCCCGGGGCGGGCACCACCGTGCGGGTGCACGTGCCGCTCACGCTCGCGATCATGCCGACGCTGGTGGTGCGGTGCGGCAGCGAACGGTTCGCGATCCCGCAGTCGGCCGTCGGTGAACTCGTGCCGCTCGCCCGCGAACGCGGCGGCCCGCGCATCGAGGGCCTGGCCGACGCCCCCGTGATGCGGGTCCGGGGTCGGCTCGTGCCGATCGTGTTCCTCGACCAGTTTCTCGGTATCCGGGAACACACCGCCTGCCGCGACGACGGCACGGTCGTGCTCGTGCGGGTGGACGATTGCGAGTTTGGCCTCGTGGTGGACGGCATGCAGTCGGCTGCCGGCCACCTGCGATGCCGCGACCTGCTCGACTCGGCGAGCCTTTCCACGATCGTCGTCAAGCCGATCGGCGGCCTGCTGGCGGGCCTCGGGCTCTACTCGGGGGCCACGGTGCTCGGCGACGGCGGCGTGGTGCTGATCCTCGACCTGCGGGGCCTGCTCCGCATCGCCAAGCTGCCAGCGGCTGTCCACGAACCTGAGCCAGCGAGGGCACCGGCCGTCGAGATCGCCGACCGCTATCTCGTCTGCGGCACGTTCGGAGGCCGCCGGATCGCCGTGCCCCTGGCCGACGTGGTGCGGCTGGAGAAGTACCGGCTCGACGAGGTGCAGGCCGTGGGCGATCGGCGCGTCATCCGCCGCGGCGACTTCTTCACCACGCTGAAAGACGCCGACCGTCTGCTTGGCGCGGCCACGGCCCCGGCTGCCGCGACGATGAGCGTGGTCGTGCTCAACGAGCGGTGCGGCGGCTTCGGCCTGGCGGTGGGTTCGATCATCGACGTGCTGGCAGCCGAATCCCGAGTCCTGCCCGCGTCATCGCCCGGCGTCGCCGGGATCCTGGCGCTCGGTGGGATCGCCACGGAAGTCATCGATCTGGCCGCGGCGGGCCAGCCATCATGAACGCACCCCAGCATCACCGCTGCTGCACGTTTCGCGTCGGCGACGCCTGCTTCGCCATTCCGGCCGATGGCGTCGTCGAGGTGCTGCGGGGCGGACGTCCGGCCCGCGTGCCGCTCGCCCCCGAGGCGATCCTCGGCCTGCTCCACCTCAGGGGCCGGATCGTGCCGGTGGTCGATCCTGCGGCCAGTCTGGGCGTGACCCGGGAGCTCCCCGAACGACGCACGCACCTGGTGATCTCGCTCCAGGACGACTGGTATGGCCTCGTCATCGACGAGATGATCGACGTCGTCGAAATCCCGATCGACCGGATCGAGCAGCCCACTGCGACCCTCGAGGGCGCCGGCGATGCGGTGGTTGGCGTCTACGCCGCCCCGGACCGGCTCGTGCATCTGCTCGATCCACAGCGCATGCTTCAATCACTCGTGTGGCCGCGGCCGCAGCACCTCGACAGGCAGGGAGTCTTCCATGGCAGATCGTAGTACCTCCGGCGGCTGGCGTTCGTTTCTCACCAACCCCCTGCTCCTCGCGCTCTTGGGCGTGTCGCTCATCCCCATGGCCTTCATGGGAATGACGAACTATCGCAGTTCCTCGGCGGCCCTCCGCGAGCAAGCCTTCAAACAACTCGACGCCGTCAATGCCGTGACGGCGAAGTCGGTCGAGCGGTATTTCGAGACGCTGCGGCAGCAGCTCACCGTGCTGGCCGAGGGGCGGAACGCGCGGGAGTCGCTCGGGGCGTTCCGGGATGGCCTGGCAACGATCCTCGCCGACGATTCGGTGGACGACAAGGCATTGGCCGCGGCGCGACGGGGATTGGAATCGTTCTACGAGGGGGAGTTCGCGGCGGAGTATCGGCGACGGACGGGCGACACGGTCAGCCTGACGCCACTGTGCGACTCACTCGACGACGAATCGGCCTTCGTTCAGGATCTCTACATCCGACGCAACGAGCACCCGATCGGCTCGAAGGCGGCGCTCGACGCGGCCGACGACGCCTCGGCCTACACCAAGGCCCATGCCCTCTACCACCCGTTCTTCCGGGGCATCTGCGAGAAGTATGGCGTCTACGATGTGTTCCTGATCGATGCCGGGTCGGGCAAGATCATCTACTCGGTCGCCAAGGAGGCCGATTTCGCGGCATCGCTGCGGGAGGGGCCGCTGGCGGCGTCGAGCCTCGGGGTCGCCTTCCAGCAGGCTGCGGCGAGCGGCCGCCGCGACGCCATCGCCTTCGGCCAGTTCGCCAGCTATCTGCCGTCGTGCAACGAGCCGGCGAGCTTTCTTGCAGCGCCCATCATCGAGGGCCGACAGGTGGTCGGCGTGCTGGCATTCCAGGTCCCCATCGACAAGGCCGATGCCATCATCGGTGAGACTGCGGGCAT
>JBILVW010000240.1:0-4943 GCA_044370205.1 Pirellulales bacterium
CGGTGGGCCTCGTCACCCAGTCGGCCGGCGCGGATGTCGTGGCCGCCCACGACGAGGTCGCCGAAGTCCACGAGGTCGAGCCGCGTGAAAGGCTCGAGCGCCGTCACAAGGCCGACGGGCTCGATGGCCCCGCGCTGGAGGGCGGCGAGCCCAGTCATCATCGTCGTCGCCACGCCCCCCTTCGCGCCGATGAGCCACAGTCCGATGCGAGTGCGAGCCATGCAAAAGGGTTCCGGGGAGGGGGGGGAGGCGGGCGGCAACCACACAATTCTTAATCCGCCGCTCCAGCCGTCAACCCGTGGCGGGCACGCAAGTCATTTCCAATCCAGGGCGGCCTGCATCGACACGACGAAGCGTCGCGCGGTCTCCAGCGTGTTGACGACCTGCTCTCGCGGAATATCGACGAAGTCACCGTAGTCGGCATCGAGCCGCTGCGCATACAGCCCCTCGAAGGCTACGGCCTGCTCGGGCGCGAGAGAACCTTCGGGAACAAGCTCTTCGTGAACTGCTTTGATGAGGCCACGATGTTTCTTGAACCTGCGATCACGGGCCACGAACACCGCCGTAGCCGCATGGAAACACGCGTAATAGGCACGGTTCCATGCCAGTCGGGAGCTGCCGCGGCCCGCCGCCTCACTGGCGTCGTCAAGGCACTCGCGAGCCAGCCGCATCTGCTGCGCGACGATCCGCTCTCTCGCTTCCTGTTCGGTCATCTCATCCTCTCGCCGGGGCTCGCACGACGTCGACCCCTTCCGCATCGATCTCTTTACGGATCGGCGCGGCCTGATACACGCCATGCCACCACTCGTCGCTCGTGCGGATGTACAACTCCGGCCACGTGCCCAGCCGAAGCCCTACCTGCCGCGCGACCGCTCGCATACGACCGATCTCCTCGGCGGTGAGCGGGCGGCTGGTCAACACCAGAAGATCGATGTCCGACTCGGGCGTGTCATCGCCCCGTGCCTTGGAGCCGTAGAGGATGATCGACTCGACAGGCCAGCCGGCCGTGAACGCTGCCGCGATATCTTCGATTGTCCGACGATCGACATCGGCGAGCGAAGGGAGGGAATCGATCGCAACCATCATTGTCGGCTCCGAGAACGATCCATTAGCAAAATTATAGCCTTGCATTGGCCGACCGCGGATTTCACTGCATCATGGCGATCAGATCGAGATCTGCTCACCGATCTCCATCACCTGCCCGGCCGGGAGGCCATACCGCTGCTCCTCGCGGACGGCGTTCCGCTTGAGGTAGGCGAAGATCGCCTCCGGGATGAACGACAGCTGGCCCGCATGGTCGGCCACGACCGTCGAATGGCCAATGAAGAACGTCGCCGTGTCGACGTCGATCGGCAGGTGATCGGCGGCCGCGATCCGTCGCAGGCAGGGCATGAGCAGCGGCTGCTCCATGTAGCCGAATCGCATGGCGATTCGAAAGAACCCGTCGCCAAGCGTTTCCACGGTCGCCCGTTCCGCATCCGCCACCTCCGGCACCGGCTCGTCGGTCACGAGAAGCAGCACGACCGTCTCATGCAGCGTGCGGGTCCGCTCGATCTGGTGCACGAGCACGGGGGGCACGTGGTCGCGGCTCATCGCCAGGAAGACGGCCGTGCCCGGCACGCGGGCCACCACGAGCGGCGCGAGCCGGGGCCACTCCGTCTCGAACGGGCCGAACTGCGAGGAATACCGCTGCATCACGGCCGTACGGCCGCGGCTCCAGATCAACATCGCGGCGATCAGTCCCGCGCCGATCAGCATCGGGATGTATCCGCCATCGAAGAACTTGAACAGGTTCGCGACCAAAAACGGAATGTCGAACGACAGAAAGAGGACCAGCACGGCCAGCGACGGCAGCCGTCCCCAGCCCCACGTGTATCGCACCACCAGGTAATAGAGAATCGTGGTCACCACCATCGTGCCAGAGACGGCCAGTCCGTAGGCGGCGGCCAGCTTTACCGATTCGCGAAACGTGAGCACCAGCGCGAGGCAGCCGACGCCGAGCAGCACATTCACCTCCGGAATGTAGATCTGCCCCTCGCTGTCGTAGGCGGTGTGACGAATCGTGACCCGCGGCAGAAACCCGAGCAGCATCGCCTGCCGCGTGAGCGAGAAGGCACCGGAGATCAACGCCTGTGAGGCGATGATCGTGGCGAGGCTCGCGAGCACGACGAGGGCGTAGGTGGCGGGCCCGGCCGGCACGAGCGAGTAAAACGGATTTGCGGCCGCAGCCGGATCACGGAGCACGAGTGCTCCCTGCCCCAGGTAGGCGATCACAAGCGCGGGCAGCACGAGCCCGAGCCAGGCCCGCCGGATCGGCACGAGGCCAAAGTGCCCCATGTCGGCATACAGGGCCTCGCCGCCAGTGACGACGAGCACCACCGAGCCGAGGATGAGCATGCCGTGCAGCCCGTGCCGCTGGAAGAACTCGACGCCGTGGCCAGGCAGGATCGCCCACAGCACGTCAGGCCGCTGGACGATCTGCCAGAGGCCGAGGCCGGCGAGCGTGAGAAACCAGACGAGCATGACGGGGCCGAAGAGTCCGCCGACGCGGCCCGTGCCCTGCTTCTGAATCGCGAAGAGGCCAAGCAGGATCAGGCAGGTGATCGGCACCACGCCCGGCTCCAGCGCCGGGCTCGCCACGGCGAGCCCCTCAACGGCGCTGAGCACGGAGATGGCCGGCGTGATCACGCCGTCGCCGTAGAGCAGGGCCGCGCCAATCACGGCCAAGAGCGTCATCCCCGACACGCCGCCGATGCCCCCCGGCCCAACGCGGAACCGCTCGGGCACGAGCGAGAGGAGCGCGAGAATGCCCCCTTCCCCGTCGTGATCGGCCCGCATCACGAACACGACGTACTTCACCGTCACGACCATCACCAGCGCCCAGAACATGAGCGAGAGGATGCCGAACAGATCGGCCTGCTCGACGGGCCGATCCCGCCCGGCCACGAGCAGACATTCCTTGAGCGTGTAGAGCGGGCTCGTGCCGATGTCGCCAAATACGATCCCGAGCGCGCAGAGCGTGAGCCGCCACAGGCCGCCGGCAGGAGGCTGCTGCCCGTGCCGCTCGGAAAAGGGCGTGGAACTCATTGCGGCATTATCCGCAGCCCAGGCGACTCGTCTACGGAACGCAGAAAGCCGCGTTCCGCCTCTTGCTTCGGCCACGCAAGCCCGAGGCGTAAGCCGAAGGGGCGACTGAGGAAGCCTCGTGGGTTTGCGTCACGCCAGCTGACGGCCCGTCGTCCGGTGTCCCTTCGGCTCACGCCTCGGGCTTCCATGGGAATCGCCCGCGCGGTTCGCCGGCGCGGCGGCCGAGGTTGCCGTAGCGGTGGTAGTCGTGCGAGATGCTCTGCTCACGGAGATACCAGAGCAGCTCGATGCGGCCCGCCGCCACGACCGGCACGTCGGCGATCCACTGTCCGACGGCCGCCGCGGCCCGCCGGACCTCGGCCGGCACGCGGTCACGGGCGGCGTAGCGAATCCGCACGTCCTGCCGGGCGACGAGCGACATGATCTCCGCGTCGTCCTGCTCGACGAGCTCGATGCCGCCCGCCCACGACTCGGTCCAGGCATCGAGCCTGTCGTGCCACTCTGGAAGACAGCCCGGCGCGAACGACGCCAGCACGCGGGCTCCCGTCACCCGCGCGGCAGCCACTCGTGCCACCACGTCGAACCACGAATCGGCCGGCGTCACCCGCACGCAAACCGTGGCGAAGGGCAGATAGCGGCGGACGTTGTCCTGCCCGAGCAGGCGGAAGTGGTCGTGCTCCCGGGAGAATTCGTCGATCCAGGCCGCGTCATAGCTCGCGATCGCCTGCCGTAGCCGATGCCCTTCCGCGTCGTCGTCGATCTCGCCGACGACCGCTGCAAGATCGGCATTCTCGACCGCATGCTTCGGCTGAGCAGCCACAGCATCCCGAAACTCCATGAAACTGGCGACGTAGTTTGGCCCCCCGGCCTTCAGCCCCGGCCCGACCGACGACTTGCCCATCCCGCCGAAAGGCTGCCGCAGCACGATCGCGCCGGTCGTTCCCCGGTTCACGTAGAGATTGCCGGCCCGGATGCCCCGCTTCCACTGCTCGATCTCGCGATCGTCAAGACTGTGGATCGCGGTCGTCAGCCCGTAGCCGGTCGCGTTCACGATCTCGATCGCCTCGGCCAGCTTCTCGAACCGCATCACGCCGAGGATCGGCCCGAAGAACTCGGTGAGGTGCGTCACACTGCCGGGCGTCACGCCATACTTCACGCCCGGCGACCAGAGATTTGGGTTGTCGCCCACGCGGGAGGGCATCACGGCCCAGCTCTCACCCGGCTCGAGCGTCTTGAGGGCCTCTTCGAGTACGCCCGCCGGCGGCCGCATGAGCGGGCCGATTCGTGAGTGGAGTTCGTGGGCCGAGCCAATCCGCAGGCTCTGCACGGCGTCGCAGAGCATCCGCTTGAAGGCCGGGTCGTCGTAGACCTCCGCCTCCAGGAGCAAGAGCGACGTGGCCGAGCACTTCTGGCCGCCGTGGCTGAAGGCCGAGTGCACGACATGCTTGATCGCGAGTTCCCGGTCACTCATCGCCGTCACGATTGTCGCGTTCTTGCCCCCCGTCTCGGCCGAGAGCCGCAGGTCGGGCTTCGCGGCAAGCATCGTGAGCGCCGTCGCAGTGCCGCCGGTGAGGATCACGGCCGACACGCCTGGATGCGACACGAGCCTGGCTCCCGGCCCGGAGCCCGGGCAGGGCACGAACTGGAGTGTCCGTCGCGACACGCCCGCCCGCCAGAAGCACTGGCAGAGCTGCCAGGCGGTGAGCACGGTGTCGCTCGCCGGCTTCAGAATCACGGTGTTGCCTGCGGCGAGCGCCGCCGCGATGCCGCCGCACGGAATCGCGATCGGGAAATTCCACGGCGGCACCACCAGCACGACGCCGCAGCCGCGGGCCTCGACGCCCGGCAGCTCGCAG
>JBILVW010000239.1:0-4943 GCA_044370205.1 Pirellulales bacterium
GATCTGCGTAACGACAGTCTTTAGAAATCAATAATACGAGGAGACAGCAATGCCCCGGCTCACAGTTGAAGGTGTCGGCACGTTCGAGGTTCCGGCCGGCAAGCGGCTCGTCAACGCGCTCGTCGACGAGTGCGGGATCGATCAGTTGCACGCCTGCGGCGGTATCGCCCGCTGCACGACGTGCCGCGTGGAGTTCGTCGCGGGCGAGCCGGCGGCGATGCGGCAGGCTGAACAGGACGTGCTCACGGCGAAGGGCCTCGCCGGCACACCGGGCCTGCGGCTCTCCTGCCAGATCACCTGCGACGCCGATATGACCGTGCGGGCCACGAGCCGCTTCGCCGGCTCCGGCCGCAAGGACTGCGGCCCCCGCCCCACCGACGCGATGCAACCGTAACCGCCAGCACTTCCCACTCACCCGCGGCGGTCGCGGCGCCAGCGGCTCGGCGATACGCCGTGGCGGCGGGTGAACGCCACGGTCAGGTATTCCGTGTGCCTGAATCCGGCGCGAGCCGCGATCGTCGCCAGCGACAGATCGGTCTCGGCGAGGAGCTGCTCGACACGGCGAAACTGCACCCGGGCGATCTCCTCGTGCGGGGTGTGCCCCACGCGGCGGGTGAACCGGCTCTCGAGCGCCCGCCGGCCCGTGCCGAGGCCACGCACGACGTCGGCCACCTTGATCCCCTCGCAGGCATGCTCGCGGATGAACCGCACCGCGGCGACCACGAGCTCATCGTCGATCGCGAGCGCGTCCGTGCTCTGCCGCGTCGCGATGCCCAGCGGGGGCAGCAGCCATTCGTCGCGTTCCAGCCGCTCGCCACGGAGGAGCGCGTCGAGCAGCTCAGCCGCGAGTCGCCCCGCGCCGCTCGAGTCGGGGATCACGCTCGAGAGCGGCGGGCTCGAAAGCCCGCAGAGCAGTTCGTCGTCGTCTACGCCGAGCACCGCGACCTGATCCGGCACGGAGAGTCCTGCCCGCCGGCAGGCGTCGAGGGCCTGTCGGCCGCGGATGTCGTAGCAGGCGAGAAGGCCGACGGGCTTCGGCAGGGACACGAGCCAGGCCTCGATCGCGTCGTCATCCCCGCTTTCCGGGCGAACGCGGCGCGACGGCTCGTAGACGGCGACCGTCCGGCCCTGCCCGGCGGCGTCCACAAAGGCATCGCGACGGTTGCCGCTCCAGCGAAATCGATCGTCACCGAGGTAGGCGAGGTGGCGAAAGTCTCGCTCGATGAAGTGATCGGCCGCGAGCCGGGCGATGGCGGCGTCGTCCGTCTCCACGTAGGGCACGCCGTCGAGCAGCCGGGCAGCGCTCACGTCGACGATCGCCAGCGGCTTCCGGCGGCGCAGCCGGTCGAGGGCAGCGGCGATCGCGTCCGTCTCGATCCGCGCGATCACGCCCTCGCCCTGCCAACGGCAGAACGATTCCAATGGCGGCGTGCCACGGCCATGTTCCTGAAGGAAGATCGTCCAGGGATCGTGCTCGCGCACGTGGCGGTGGATGCCGGAAAGCAGCCCGCGGCCGTAGGCGTTGGAGGCCTCGATCAGTACGGCCACGCGGGGACTGCGGCGGGGCGTTGAAGGCGCAGGCGGCGGCATGACCTGGTTCTATCATGGGGACGCCGCGGCAGCGACGCGCCCGCGGCTCGCCCCTGGAGCCTGCGGCCGCAGGACGATCATGCACCCAATCGCACGGCACGGTGTCTTGACGCGGTCATGGATGCCGGCAGCCTTTGTGCTCGCGGCCGTAACGACACGAGCGGCCAAGGGCGATCGAGAGGTCGCCGGTGCGGTTCGTCGTAATGGCTCATGACGAAGCCACGAGATGGGGCTCGCGCAGGCGGACCCGATGTTTCAGAAGCGGATCGACAGCGCCATGAAGTTGCCTTTGACAAGTATTTTTGATAATGATAATATATGCGCAATTGAGTATTGTTTCGGACGCGTACTGATACTATTTTATGATTTATGAGGCACCTGAGTGCTTTCCCAGCCTGCCCTGATTGTGCCCTGGATCAGCCCGGCTGACGTGGCTCGGACGTTGGCCCAGCGGGCGAAGGCGGTTCGCCTGATCCAGGGCTGGACCCAGGCCTCTCTTGCCAGGCGCGCCGGCGTGACCGTGGCCTCCTATCGACGCTTCGAAGCCACCGGCAAGTCGTCGCTCGAACTGATCCTCAAAGTGGCCCATGCCCTGGGACGACTGGATGAGTTCGCCGCCCTCCTCGCCCCTCCGCCCGCCTCCTCCATCGACGAGCTTGCCGCGCGAACCAACCCCTCGATGCCGAAAAGAAAGCGAGGGGTGCGATGAGAAAGCTGACGGTCAGGTTGCACCGTGCGGCAGGTGATGCGGTGACCGTCGGCACGCTCGCCGAGCAGGATCGACGGATTTACTTCGAATATGACGCCGCGTTCCTCGGTGGTGGCATCGAACTGTCGCCCTTCAAACTCCGCACGCAGCCCGGCCTGATCGCGCACACCGATCATGCATTCGGCCCCCTGTTCGGAGTCTTTGATGATTCCCTGCCGGACGGCTGGGGCCTGCTGCTGATGGATCGGCACTTCCGCCGTCGTGGCATCGATCCCCAGGCCATCTCACCGCTTGATCGCCTGGCGTACCTCGGCACTCGAACGATGGGGGCGCTGACCTACCATCCGCCGTCGCACGAAGAGCCCGGCGGCGGGCCGCAGCCGCTCGACCTCGATGCCCTCGGCAGCAACGCCGAAGCGGTGGTGCAGGGCGACGCCACGGAGGTGCTCCCGGAGCTGATGCGGGCTGGCGGCTCGCCGGGCGGTGCTCGCCCCAAGGTGCTCGTGGGCATTCAGGGGGATCGCATCATCTCCGGTGAAGATGCCCTCCCCGACGGCTATGAGCATTGGATCGTGAAGTTTTCAGCCAGGGCAGACGGCCACGAGGCCGGCACCGTGGAGTATGCCTACAGCCTGATGGCCAAAGCGGCCGGGATCGACATGCCACCGACCAGGCTCTTCGAGGTCGGCCGAGGCCGGGGCACGCGGCGATTTTTCGGGGTCCGGCGATTCGATCGGTCCGCTGCCAACCGCCGCATCCACATGCACACCTTCGCCAACCTGATCCACGCCAACTTTCGCATTCCCTCGACCGACTATGCCGACGTGTTCAAGGTCACGCAGGCCCTCTCCCGCAACCATGCTGACCTGCTCCGGGCCTTTCGGCTGATGCTGTTCAACGTGGCGACCCACAACCGCGACGACCACGCCAAGAACTTCGCGTTCACGCTCGATGACCAGACCGGTGAATGGTCGCTCGCCCCCGCGTACGACCTGACCTATTCCCCGGGCCCCGGTGGCGAGCATTCCAGCACCGTCCTCGGCGAGGGCCGCCGCCCCCTGCGGGTCCACTGCCTGCAGCTCGCCGAACAGTTCGGCCTGAAGCCCCGCGAAACGAGCCCGATCATCGAACAGGTCAATGCCGCCGTCTCTCGCTGGCCGGCGTTCGCCGAGGAAGCCCGTTGCCCGAAAAAAATCGCCGCCACCATCGGCTCGTGCTTACACAACGTATAGCCGCGACGTATCCCGCAGATTGCCAATCTGCGGCTCCAGGCTACGCACCACCCATCAGGTAGGTACGGAGCTGCCGGCCGTCGAGGTCGAAGGCGAACTCGCTCTGCGGCACGTCCACCCGGCGGATGTAGTCGGCGACGTGCTCACCATTGATGAGCGGGTGATCCTCCTTGGCGCCATCGGCGTACACGAGCCTCACGATCATGGAGGTTTCCCCCTCGCGGCTCGCCGGAAAGCCCCAGCCGGCGACGCCGCCGAGGATGTGGATCGCACGGATGGGCGAGCCCAGCGACAGCGACACGCTCTTCGGCATTTTCGGCGGCAGATACCCCTGCGGGCCGTGGAGCATCACGACGTTCGGCACGCGGTCGCCCTGCGGATCGACGAGTGTGAAGGGCACGCCCTGGAACGTCTTGGGGCCCCATTCGGGAAAGACCAGACATTCAACAGCGTTGTTTTCATCGAGAAACATGCCCTTCGTGCTCACGACCGTGGCGACTTTCTCCAGCGGCAGCGGGAGGAACGTGCCCCGCTTCGTCAGGAACGCGAGCAGATCCGCGAAGCCCTCCGGCTTGATCTGCTTCTCGAAGCCGACCGGCATGAGTGAATTGGGCGACGGCTGAAAAACGTCGATCTCACTCCGCTGGATCGCCACCCGCCTCCCCTCCGCATCGACGATCTCGATCGCCGTCTTGCTCTCGGCGGCGAGGAGTCCAGTGACCACGCGGCCGTCTTCGGTGGAGACCGTATAGGCCCGGTAGTTGCCCTCGACCGATCGATTCGGGTCGAGGATATGAATCAGCAACTCGTGGGCCGGGTGCACCGCCATGCCGGTGAGTTCGGGGCCAACCTTGCCCCCTTCGCCGGAATGTATGTGGCACTTGCCGCACTGCTCCTTGAACAGAGCCTTCCCGCGGTCGGCATCGCCACCCCGGGCCACCACCGGCAGGATCTCGTCGATCACCTTCTGCCGATCGGCGTTCGGGAGGCCGCCACCGGCGGCGATCGCCTTCCTCGCCCGGCCACGAACACGCCGATCAGGATGCTCCGTGAGTTTCGCCCGGTCCGCGATCGGAATGTCGCCGAGTGAGACGGTTTTCTTTTCCAGCCGCTCGACGAGGAGCGCCGCCCAGTCGCGATTGGCGAGGACGGTGCGGATGGCCGCCTCGCGGACCGGCGGCGTCAATGAGCCAAGTCGGTCGAGGATCATTGTCGGCGCTTCGGCCGCCAACGACTTGCCAATCGCCGTGATGAGCCCGGCGGAAACCTCCGGGCTCGTACGGCCGCCCACCCGCTCCATCACGAGTTTGACCACGGCGGCATCCGCAGGCCGCAATTGCACGAGCCGCTCGGCGGCCGCGATCCGGTCGGCATCCTCGGCCACGGCGTTATCGAACGCTGCGATCAGCGCC
>JBILVW010000241.1:0-4934 GCA_044370205.1 Pirellulales bacterium
GATCCGGTAGCGGACCTGGACGTCGCGGCCTGTTTTCGGCTCGAAGTGCATGTCGGTCGCCCGCTTGGCGACCGCATCGGCGAGGATGCCCTGGGCGGCGAAAATGGCCTGTGACAATTCGCGATCAACGCCCCGCGTCGCCTCGCCCCGGTAGACGCTCCCATCTTTCTTCAATAGCACGACCGAGGGGCCGGCGAGTGGCATCGATACCGAAGCCTGGCGTCCCTCGCGATACCGCTGCACCTGTGCTTCGAGTCCCGTCTTCCGAATCACCCATCGAACCGAGTCGCCGAGAGCCGCCAGCGGAACGAGACGTTGTTCCGCTGAGGCAAGGGCTTCGCGAACCAGGATGTAGGCAGCGAATGAAAGCCCCAACAGCGTGGCCACGAACGGCAGTGCGGCTTCTCCTACTTGGTAGCTGCCAAACAGGAGGGCGGCTCCCAACGCGACAAACAGAACTTTCCAGGCCAAAGCGCGCCCGAAGACACGCCTCGCGTCGCGTTCCACCCACAGGCAGGCTGCCGCCCATGCGACCGCGGTTACCAGCCAGAACCCGCCGCCAACGGTCAACCGCTCGAGTCGGATGGTCTCCAGTGGCAGCATCGGGAATTCCGCGAGGATGGCTCCGGTACCGGTTGGGTCGCCTGCTTTGAACCAAGCAAACTGTACAACGCCACGGCACCTCCGCCAATGGGGGGTGCCATGGCCGGGCGTTTGATTTTGCGAGTGCAGCCCAATCTCCTGCCGGCCCTGCAAACCGACTATCCTGTGAGAATGCTCGCCAAGAAACAGTTCCTCAAGGACGCAGCCGCCCACGTCCGCGACACCGGGCACCGCAGCTTCGTGCGGAAGGCGCTGGGCGGCTACTACACGAATCGCGACCTGCAAAAGGCCCGCTACCGTGACTGGGAGCACGCCCGCGATGCCGCGAGCCTGGCCAAGTGGTCGGCGGTCAACCGGCTCGACGAGCTGCTGCCGCGGTTCGTGGCCAATTTCGAGGCCAACGGCGGGCAGGTGCACTGGGCCCGCGATGCCGAGGAGGCCCGCACGATCGTCCTCGACCTGCTCCGCACCGCCAAGGCGAAGGCGATCATCAAGAGCAAGTGCATGACGAGCGAGGAGATCCACCTCAATGCCGCCATGGAGAAGGATGGCTACGGCGTGGTGGAGAGCGACCTCGGGGAGTTCATTCAGCAGCTCCGCGGCGAGCCCCCGTATCACTTCGTCTTCCCCTGCATGCACGTCCGCCGCGAGGAGATCAGCGACCTGTTCGGGAAGCACCTCGGCTCGGCTCCTACCGACAGCCCCGAGGAGCTGACGATGATCGCCCGCCGCCACATGCGGCGGCTCTACGTCGACGCCGACGTCGGCATCACGGGCGCCAACTTCCTCGTCGCCGAGACGGGGCAGATCTCGATCACCGAAAACGAGGGCAACGCCCGGCTCACGGCGGCCCTGCCGCGGATTCACATCTCCATCTCCGGCATCGAGAAGGTGGTCGAGAACCTCGACGATCTTTCCGTGCTCCTGCCGATGCTCGCCACGGCCGGGGCCGGCCAGCCGATGACCTGCTACAACACGCTCTACTCCGGGCCACGGCAGCCGGATGAGTGCGACGGGCCCGAGGAGATGCACCTCGTGCTGCTCGACAACCAGCGGACGGCGATCCTCGCCGACCCGGAGCAGCGGGACAGCCTGCACTGCATCCGCTGCGGCGCCTGCCTCAACGTCTGCCCGATCTTCAAGAACGTCGGCGGCTTCACCTACGGCACCACCTACCAGGGCCCGATCGGCTCGGTGATCACGCCGCACCTTCGCGGCCTCGCCGATTGGAACCACCTCTCCGGGGCGAGCTCGCTCTGCGGCGCCTGCACCGACGCCTGCCCGGTGCGGATCGACATCCACCACCACCTGCTCCACAACCGGCGGAATGCCGCCCGGACGGCTCCCAGCCGCCTGGAGCAGCTGGGGCACCGGCTGTTCGTCGTCGCCGCCCGGCGGCCGTGGCTGTTTGCGGCCGGGGGGGCGATGTTTCGCCGGTCGCTCGGCCTGCTTACGGCGCTGCGGCCGCCGCTCTTGAAGGCGTGGCTCGCCACCCGCGACCTGCCGCCGGCGCCGGCCAAGAGTTTCCGCGCCCAGTGGTCCGCCCGACAGGAGAGCCGGGGCAACCCGTCCGGCGTCCGATGATCGCACCGGCCCCGAACATCAGCACCGCCCGAGACGTGATCCTCTCCCGGATCCGCGAGGCACTCCGGATTCCGGCGCCGCTTCCCCACCTCAAGTCCCACGCGGCCGAGGCCGCGGTCGTGCCGGCTGCAGGATCTGGCCTGCCGGCGCTCACGGTGCTGCCTGCGGAGGTCGGTCGCCCGTGGCTGCCCGACGGCGGTGAGACGCCGGAAGAACGCGTCCGAATCCTGACGGAGAATCTCGACAAGCTGCGTGCCGTGGTTCGCCGCGTGCCCGACGTTCAGTCCGCGGCGGCCACGATCGCGGAGATTGCCCGCGAGCGTGGCTGGCAACGGGTGGCGGGTCATGCCCACGAGCTCGTCGACCCGGCTCTGGCTGCCCTGCCTTGTGGCGTGCATCGCGTCGAGGCGGCCGCCCGTTTCGACAAGAACGGGCTCGAGGCCTGCGACTCCGGCATCACTGCCTGCGAGGCGGTCGTGGCGCAGACCGGCTCGATTCTCGTGTCGAGCCGCACCTGTGGGGGCCGCGGCCTCTCGATCCTGCCCCACGTGCACGTCGTCGTGGCGACGATCGACCAGATCGTGCCCACCGTCGGCGATGCCCTGCATCTGGCCCGCGACCGATATGCCGGCCGGATGCCGAGCATGCTCTCGTTCATCACCGGCCCCAGCCGCACCGGCGACATCGAGCGGATCCTCGTGCTTGGCGCCCACGGGCCGAAGGAACTGTTCGTCGTCCTGGTGGGGTGAGGAAGCGATGATGACGCCCCGCTGCCCCGTCTGCCTCGGCGAGACGCACGAGATCCGGGCGAAGCTCGTCTGCCGGCAGTGCGGGATGATCCTCGAGACCTGTTGTGAAGGCGGCCCCATGGCCGCCGTCGACTGCCCCCGTGCGGCCGCGCCACCGGCGCCGACGGAACAATCCGTCGATCACAAGCCAGGCTGAGTTTTTCGCGCTGCGAAGCACGATCTTCTGCAGAGAGTTTGCCGGCAGCGCAAACCCTTCCGATCACGGAGGCCCGTCAGGCGGGCGTTCGGGGCCGGGCAGGCGTGCCGGCGTTGCTCTCCCGACTCGTCCGCGCCGGATCAGCCACCGACTGGAGATGGCCTCCGTGCGGCAGCGGGGAACGGTTTCGCGAAACGTGGTGTTTCCCAATCCCTCTGGAGGTTTCTGTGAAGAAGCGTTTGACATTCAGCTTCCTGCCCTGGGCCGCGGCCGCCGGCATCTGCATCGGCGGCGGGTTTGCCCATGGCGAGGATGCCGTCCCGGCCGCTCCGGCCGACGGCTCGGTGCTCGTCGGTGAAGCCGCTGCCGCCGCTCCGGCTGCTGCCGAGGCTGCCGCCGCCGATGCCGGCGCGTGCATGAAGACGGTGAAGGTGTGGAAGATGGTGCCCGAGATCCGCGAGGTCGAGGCCACCGAGTGGACGACGGAGGTCCGCGAGCGGTCCTTCCAGGTCACGAAGAAGGTGCCGCGGATCGAGGAGAAGACGCGGACCTACACGGTGATGGTGCCGGAGCAGCGTTCGAAGACGGTCGAGTACACCGTCAACGTCAACGTGCCGGAGACGAAGACCGTCGAGTACAAGGTCAACGTCCCCTACACCGAGCAGGTCGAGAAGGCCTACACGGTGATGGTGCCGGTCAAGGAAGAGCGGACCCGGACGTGGAAGGTGAACGTGCCCTACACCGAGCAGGTCGAGAAGGCCTACACGGTGATGGTGCCGGTCAAGGAAGAGCGGACGGCCACCTACAAGGTGAACGTGCCCTACACCGAGCAGGTCGAGCAGGCCTACACGGTGATGGTGCCCTACACCGAAGAGATGACCGGCACCCGCACGGTGTCGAAGCGCGTGGCGGTCAAGGGCACGAAGACCGTGACCTGCCGTGGCGGCCACTGGGTGACCGAGGCGAAGGAGATTTCGGCCAACGGCAAGTACGACGCCGCCGGCAATCCCTGCTGCCCGAAGGTCGTCTGCTGCCGCAAGTGGGTTCCCACCTGCGAGACCAAGGAGATCGAGGTCACGACGTGGAAGACCGAGTGCGAGCAGGTGCCCTACACCTACTGCGTGAAGAAGTGCCGCGCCGAGCAGCGGTCGCGGACGGTGTGCGTGCACAAGAGCCGTTGCGAGGAGCGGACCCGCTCCTACTGTGTCACGAAGATGGTGCCGGAGACCCGGACCAAGACCGTCTGCGTGCACAAGAGCCGGTGTGAGGAGCGGTCGGGCACCTACTGCGTCACCAAGATGGTTCCGGAAGCCCGGACCAAGACGGTGTGCGTCAACAAGTGCCGCGTCGAGGCCCGCACCCGCGAGGTCACGGTGAACCGGTGTGTCGCCGAGCAGCGGTCGAAGGAAGTGAGCTACACGGTGATGGTGCCGCAGCAGCGGACCAAGAGCTACACCGTGTGCGCCAGCGACAGCGTCACGGAGACGAAGACGGAGTCGTACGTGGTCCGCGTGCCGAAGAAGGTGACGAAGACCCAGTGCGTCACCGTCCGCAAGTGCGTCGAGGAGCAGGTGCCGGCCGACGAGCTGAACGCCGGCAACGGCAACGGCAACGGCGGCTGCGGCAAGGCTCGCAAGGGCTGCGGCCTCGGCTGCAAGAAGGGCTGCTGATTTCGGCTGAAGGCTGAATCCAGCTCCGAAGAAACCATCGCGGCGGGTCGGGCGTCAGGGCGCCCGAGACAACACTCCCGCGGATCCCGTAAGCGGGTCGACGACGACAGTCGCCGATCCCGCCCGGGGTCC
>JBILVW010000242.1:0-4916 GCA_044370205.1 Pirellulales bacterium
AGCGTCGGCGACGCCGATGCTGCGGCAGGCCGTCCGCGGCTCCCGCCGCGGGATCCCCTCGCTCGCGCTCAGGGCTTGTATACGCCACGCGACAATAAAACCGCTTCCGCTGTCGCGACGCCGCTAATACGCCCGCGCGAGCACGCTTCGCCGGGCCACCGGCTGGCCGGTCACGACGCAGGTGCCCGGCTCGTCCGGCCCCTCCATCGGGATGCACCGCACCGTCACCTTGAGCGGGTCGAGCAGGGCCGTCACGGCCGGGTCGTCGGCCACATGCACGTGGGCGAAGCCGGCAGGCCGAGCGGCTTTTCCCTTCCCCTCGCCTCCCCCCTCCCCTTCGCCCTGACCGAAGAAGTCGAGCAGTTCGGCCTGGCTGGAGAGCGTCACCGTGCGGGCCGCGCGGAAGGCCTTCGCCCGCTCGAAGAGCCCCTGCTGAATCTCCTCGAGCAGCGCCGGCAGCCGCTTGGCAAACTCGCCGAGCGGCACCGACTCGCGCTCCTTCGGCCCCCGATCGCGGCGGGTCACGCTCACCGTGCCGGCCGCGAGATCCCGCGGCCCGATCTCCACCCGCACGGGCACTCCCTGCTTCACGTGCTGCCACACCTTGTCGCCGCCGCGGATGTCGCGGGCGTCGATCTTCGAGCGGATCGGCTCGTGGGCGAACGAGACCGCGGCGAGCTCGCGTTCGATCGCCCGGCAGGCGTCGAGCACGGCGGCCCGCTCTTCGTCGGTGCGACTGATCGGCAGCAGCACCACCTGGGCGGGCGCGATGCGGGGCGGCAGCACGAGGCCGTCGTCATCGGAGTGGGTCATGATCACGGCGCCGATGAGCCGCGTGGACACGCCCCACGAGGTGGTCCAGCAGAACTCCTCGGCCCCGCTCTGGCCGGCGAACTTGATGTTCTGGCCGCGGGCGAAGTTCTGCCCGAGGAAGTGGGAAGTGCCGGCCTGCAGGGCCTTGCCGTCCTGCATCATCGCCTCGATCGAGTAGGTGTCGACGGCGCCGGGAAACCGCTCGCCGGCGGGCTTCGGCCCCTTGATCACGGGCATCGCCAGGTCGCGCTCCGCAAAGGTGGCGTAGACCTCGAGCATGCGGAGCGTCTCTTCCACCGCCTCTTCGCGGGTGGCATGGGCCGTGTGCCCCTCCTGCCAGAGGAACTCCGCCGTCCGCAGGAAGACCCGCGGCCGCATCTCCCAGCGAACCACGTTGGCCCACTGGTTGATGAGCACGGGGAGATCGCGCCATGACTGGATCCACTTGGCGTACATCGCGCCGATGATCGTCTCGCTGGTGGGCCGCACGACGAGCGGCTCCTCGAGCTTGCCCGTCGGGATCAGCTTGCCTTCCGCGTTGAGCTCCAGCCGGTGGTGCGTGACGACGGCGCATTCCTTGGCGAAGCCCTCGACGTGCTTCGCCTCCTGCTCCAGGTACGACAGCGGAATGAACAGCGGAAAGTAGGCGTTCTGGTGCCCCGTCGCCTTGAACTCCCGGTCGAGGATTGCCTGCATCCGCTCCCACACGGCGTAGCCGTGGGGCTTGATCACCATGCAGCCGCGGACGGGCGACTGCTCGGCGAGGTCGGCCGCGCGGACCACCTGCTGATACCACTCGGGATAGTCCTGGGCACGGGTCGGGGAGATGGCATGGTCGGGCATGGGAAACTCCGATGTCGTGGAAGTCGCGGATTGTAGCCCGTGGCTGTCAATCGCGCGACACCGCCCCTACACTCCCGTGCATGCCCCGCCGCCTGATCACCGAACTCCAGCCTCAGATCCAGATCGATCAGCTGTTCCTCGCCACGCACAAGCAGCTGCGTCCCAACCGCAACGGCCAGCTCTATCTGCAGGTCGATCTGGCCGACAAGAGCGGCACGATCACCGGCCGGCTCTGGAACGCCTCCGACGACGACTTCAACGCGTTCGAGGATGGCGACTACGTCCGTGTGGAAGGGCACACGCAGCTCTACTCCGGCAGCCTCCAGCTGATCGTCACCGCGATCGAGCGGGCCGACCCGCGCACGGTGGACGAGTCGGAGTTTCGGGTGCTCTCCGCGGCCGACATCGATCGGCTGCTCGCCGAGCTGCGGTCGCTCACCGACACGATTCGTTCCGCCCCGCTGCGGGAGCTCGTGGCCGATCTGCTCGCCGACCAGGAGCTCGTCGCGGCCTTCTGTCGCTGCCCTGCGGGCGTGAAGCACCATCATGCCTATGCCGGCGGGCTGCTCGACCACGTCGTCAACCTGCTGCGGCTCGCCGACCGCATCGCGCCGCTCTACCCCGATCTCGACCGCGACCTGTTGCTCGCCGGCGTGCTCGTGCACGATATCGGCAAGACGGTCGAGCTCGAGAACGAGAAGGGGTTTTCCTACACCGATTCGGGCCAGCTGCTCGGCCACGTGCTGCTCGGCCTGGAAATCGTCGATGCGAAGATCCACGGCATCGAGCAGCGGACGGGCCGCCCCTTCCCCGTCGAGACGGCCGTGCGGCTCAAGCACATGATCGCGAGCCACCACGGGCAGCTCGAGTTCGGAGCTGCCAAGACGCCGATGACGCTCGAGGCGCTCGCCCTCCACCACATCGACCACCTCGACGCGAAGATGGCGGCCGTGACCCAGCTCCTCAAAGCCGAGGCCTCGATCGACGACGGCTGGACGCAGTTTCACCAGCACCACGGCCGGAAGTTCTTCCGCGGCCGCGGCTGATCCCGCCCCCGCTATTCGCCACCCCGCGAAATGCCGATTACCATAAAATAGGAATTCCCGCCGACCGACCTCCCTCAGGGTCCGCGATCCGGCCTCCCAGCCGGGCCGGCGACGCGGGCGACCTCACGAACCGTTTTCCGACGGAGACCGTGCCATGGGTTGCAGCGTACGCGCCGTGATTTTTCGCGAGACGGCCTTGGCCTCGATGGGCCTGGTCTTCCTGATCGCATTGTTCCATTCCGCCGCGGCGGCCGCCGAGTCGCCGCTCCGGTTCGACCGCGACATCCGGCCGCTGCTCTCGGAAAACTGCTACGCCTGCCACGGGCCGGGGCAGGCGGAGGCGGGCCTGCGGCTCGACTCGGCCCCGGAGGCCACCCGCGAACTCGACAGCGGCGCACGGGCGATCGTGGCCGGTGATCCGGCGGCGAGCGAGCTTGTCGCCCGGATCAACGCGACCGATCACGACGTGATCATGCCGCCGCCCCATTCGAACAAGAAGCTCTCAGCCGAACAGAAAGACCTGCTCACGCGTTGGATCCAGGCCGGCGCCCCCTACGAAAAGCACTGGTCGTATCGGCCTACTCAGCGACCGGAGGTGCCGGCCGGCGCGGCGGCGAGCCCGATCGACCGCTTCCTCGACGCCGAGATCGCCAGCGCAAAGCTCCCACGCAACGCCGAGGCCGACCGCCCCACGCTCATCCGCCGGCTGTCGTTCGCGCTTACCGGCCTGCCGCCCACGCCCGAGCAGGTGACCGCGTTCGTCGCCGACGCGTCGCCCGACGCGTATCAAAAGCTCGTCGACAAGCTGCTCGCAAGCCCGCACCACGGCGAGGAGATGGCTCGCCATTGGCTCGACCAAGCCCGCTATGCCGACACCCACGGCCTCCATCTCGACAACGAGCGGGAGATGTGGCTCTACCGCGACTGGGTCGTGGAGGCCTTCAACGAGAATCTGCCCTTCGATCAGTTCACAATTCATCAGCTCGCCGGCGACCTGTTGCCAAATGCCACGAGCGATCAGAAGATCGCCACCGGCTTCTCCCGGTGCAACGTGACGACGAGCGAAGGGGGCTCGATCAACGAGGAACTGCTCTTCCGCTATGCGGTCGACCGCACGGCCACGATGACGAATGCCTGGCTCGGCCTCACCGGCCAGTGTGCCGTCTGCCACTCGCACAAGTTCGACCCGATCTCGCACAAGGAGTTTTATTCGCTCTACGCCTTCTTCAATTCCGCGGCCGATCCCGGCTTCGACGGCAATACGCGGCGGACGGCGCCGGCGATCCAGGTGAAGACATCGTCCCAGGAGGAACTGCTCGCCGCGATCGACCGCGAGATGGCGCCCTACGAAAAGGCCCTCGACGAAGCGATCGCGGCCAGTGGCTACGTCGATCCGGCCGACGAGGTGTCGCCATCGGGAAAACGCGAGACGCTCTGGCTGGCCGATGGCTGGCCCGAGGCCGCGGTCGTGCGGTCGAGCCCCGGCGGCACGGTCAACTGGATCGACGGCACGGCCGAGGCGTCGGCTCACGCCGGCAACCGCTGCCTCGACATCGTGGCCACCGGGCCTGTGCAGGTGGTGGCGACCGATGGCAATCAGACCTTCACGGTTCCCGAGAAGGGCGAACTCGTCATCCACGTCTGGCTCGACCCGGCCGATCCGCCGGATGCCGTGATGCTGCAACTGCGGAGCAAAACGTGGCGGCACGGCGTCGTCTGGGGCGACTGGTCCGACGTGCCGTTCACCGACACGCGGAAGACCGACCACGGCCTCCAGCACGCCGGCCCGCTGCCCAAAGCCGGAACCTGGGCCCGGCTGGCGATCGATCCGGGCCGTATGAACCTCATGCCCGGCATGCGGGTGACGGCGGTCGGGCTCGCGCAGGCCCGCGGCCACGCCCGCTGGGATTCAATCGGCGTGTCGGTGCCCGACGCGGCCGCCAAGAATCCGGCCCGGTCTTTCATCGCGTGGTGGAAGGAGAAATCGGCAAAGCAGGATGCAGACCTGCAAGACCTTCCCGTCGCGCTCCGGTCGATCGCCCAGCAGGGCCCCGACAAGACGACCGACGAGGCCGACATCGCGCGGCTGAAGCGGCACTGGCTGACGCAGGTGTGGGCAAGCCCGCCGGAGCAGCTCGTCGCCGCAGCCGCCGACTACGACGCGCTCGCGAAGATTCGCGATGGGATCGACGACCTCATCCCGCGCAGCCTCGT
>JBILVW010000243.1:0-4903 GCA_044370205.1 Pirellulales bacterium
AAGTCGCACGTCACGCTGCTCAGTCATTACCCGACCGGCGGCTGGGACTCATCGACAACGGGCAGCCCTGACCTCGGCAGTGACTGGCGACAGCAAGGCGGCTGGTGCTACACGCTCCTGCCCTTCATGGATCAGACGAACCTTTATAACAACACCGTCGCCGCCGTTCGTAACACCATACCCGTGCCGATGTTCGCCTGCCCCACCCGCCGCGGCTCGTCGATCGGGCCCGGGGGCGTCGTCATGACCGACTACGCCGGGAACCGGGGGACGTGGGCTTCCTTACCATCCTCACCGACCGCGACGAGCACCGATCGCGACACCACGTTCGGCTTGCCGTCGGGTGCTGGTAGCCTCCCCTTGGATGCAACGAACGTCGTTGCAGCCGCCAATCTGCTCAACACCGTTCAGGCGATGTTTGCCACCGGTTCCGCGGCCACCGGCGGCATCATCTTCGTGGGCAGCGCCCTGCCGCCGGCTCGAATTCGCGACGGTGCGTCCAACACATATCTGTTCGCCGAAAAATACGTGCCGCAGGCCGCGTATGTTTCTGGAACAACAGGCTACTCGGTGGCCGCTTACGCCGGCGATTCTCCCGATACGCTGCGCGGCGGCCACCGGCTGCCCGAAAGTGATGCGACCGTCTGGGCCGACACCCGCAAGGGAGCCTTCGGCGGGCCGCATGTCGGCGTATTCAATGCGGCGTTTTGCGACGGCTCCATGCGGGTGATGGATTTGGACATTGCCAGGCAGACCCATTTTTTGCTTTCATCCCGCGAAGATCGGCAAGCGGTGTCGCAGTGAGGGGATAGTGCGGGGTCGGTGCCGTTCCATACAAGCCCCCAGGCGCAAGCCGGGGGATAATGCGGGGCGTTTCAGGATTGGGAGTGGATGATCCCCCGGCTTACGATGGGGGGCTTGGATGTGAAAAGGGGCGGGCCAGAGGGCTACCGGCTAACAGTGAGCGGGGTAGCGGCCCACTTGAATAAAGTGGTGGACATGCGTATCTCATACGAGCCATCACGGGCGTCGGTCGCCCGTAGCTGAAATCGTAAAGACGGTACGTGCATGCCCAAGGAAGACGGCCCAGATTGGTAGCGTTTTGATCTCGAGTTGAGTTTGCACGTCGAAGAACGGATGATTGATCGCAGCTTCTCCGAGGTTGACCTTCGGCTGATGATGGAGAACCCGAACGGCCTTCGGTTCGGTGGGTCGGTTGAAGCGTGGGAAGTTGTGGTCGAACCGGACGAACTCGAACAGGTGATCATCGTGATCACCGCCTACAAGGTGACCGCATGGTGAAACGAATTTCGTTAAAAGTGACGTATCGGCGAGGCCGGCCGATCGCGGCCTACGTATCCCTACCGCGGCAGCCCGACGACCGCGTCGCTTCCACGGAGCGGATCGACGCAGCGGTCTTGGTGGACCGTGCCGCCGATGGCCGCGCGATTGGCGTCGAGATCACCGACCCATCGCAGTGTGGTCCGGACCGCCTCATGGACCTGCTGCGATCGCTCGGGCAAACGGATATCGACCGAGACGACCTCCGCCCGCTCGCCGCTGCCTGATAGCGATATCCAATCGGCCCGGTCACGTCGTGAGCGGGCCACTGGGGGCCGCTCGCGGAGCGAGCGGACTACGGCTAACAACCAGAGGCTTGACGCAAGAGATGTACGTGCGTATACATTTTGCTCGTGAGCGAGACTCCGGCGAGTGGAGGCAAACTCATGTTTTCCGCTCTGGAACCGCGGCGGGGCGACTCGCTCGTGTGAACGAACGCATGCACGCAAACAAGCATGTCCGTGCCGCGATCCGACACGCCGTTGCGCTCGGGTGGCGTGTTCGGGCCGGCGGTAGCCATGCGTTTTGTGTTTTGTTTTGTCCGGCCTCGACTCGTGAGGGATGCCAGAAAAGCGTTTGGTCAACGCCACGGAATCCGGAAGCCCATGCACGGGATATAATCCGATTCGTAGGCCGCTGCCCGCACTGCGGATCGGCCGACGCAGGCCGAGCGTATACGGAAGACGAGGAGTGACCTTTCATGGCCAACAAGGTATTCGAGTTCACGCTGTGGCTGGCGACTGACGCTCGCGATCTCGTGGAGCGGGCGAATGCCTTGCATGAGGCCGGAGCCGACGACTGCTCCCCGGGCAACCATTGCGGGGAGGCCTACGCCGCATTTCACCGCGAGGCCGAGACGTTCGAAGCGGCGGTGCGATCCGCGGTCCGCGACGTGCATGCGGCTGGATGCCGCGTCGTGCGGTGCGAGATCGATGAACGCCAACTCGCGATGTATTGATCGACCCACGCCCACTCACTCCAAGCGGCCCGCTCACGCCCGTAGTCCGCTCGCGGAGCGAGCGGGTCACTTGGGCTGCGGGTGAATCCCCATAAAAGCCCCCAGGCGCGAGCCGGGGGATCGCCTTCCCATACAAGCCCCCAGGCGCGAGCCGGGGGATCGCCTTCCCATACAAGCCCCCAGGCGCGAGCCGGGGGATAGTGCGGGCCGGTTCGGGATGGGGGGCGGATGATCCCCCTGCTTGCGCATGGGGGCTTTTATGGATGGGGGCTTGTATGGATTTGGGGCGTATCCCTGAGCGGGCTAGGGCAACAGCCGGCCGGCATGGAGTTCTTGGAGAAATACCCCCACCGGCATCACGTCCACACCGTCGATGGCCAGGCGGTCGGTTCCCTGATAGACGACGATGCCGCGGCGCACGCGGACGCCGCACTCCCGCAGCAGGGTTTTCAGCCCGGTCGCCCACTTCGGCTTGAACGTCGTGCCGAGCTTGGCCTCGATCGCCACAAACTGCTGCGGAGCGGAGAGCGTCTTCGGCCTGGATTGCACGAGAAAGTCCACGTCGAATCCGCCGCTGACCGAGTAGTGAAAGATCGGCCGATTCTTGCCGGCCGTGATCGCGGAAGCACGCAGTTCATGCCCCGCTTCTGCTCGTAGAGGCGATGCACTTCGTCGAGGAGTGCCGGAATCCGCTGAACCTCATCGACCACCACCCAGTCGCCGGCACGGAGCGGCGCGACCAGCTGCTCGAGAGCGGAAGGGTCGCGACTCAGCGCCAGGAATCGCGACGAATCGAGCAGGTCGATCGTGACCGCCCGCGGAAAGGCCGCCGCGAGCCAGGTGGATTTCCCTGTGCCACGAGGCCCGAGCAGCAAAAAGCTCTTGGGAGGGGCTTTCAAAGAGCGGGAAAGAGGCATGCGCGGACACCCTTACCTGCGTTTCCTACCGCGCTGTGGTGGAAAATGCTACTTTTTCCACCGCGGCGTCTTAGATGCCCCTTCCGTCGGCTTGGGAATGTTCGGTGCCGCCGATTCAGCGGGTGGCGGACGGTCCCCACTGCGGTGCGGCGGACTGCTGCTGATAGGCCGGCGGCTGTTGGTAGACCGGCTGCTGCTGATAGACCGGTTGCTGTTGATAAGCCGGCTGTTGCTGGTAGACCGGCTGTTGGTAGGACTGCTGCCGCTGCGGCTGAGCAGGCTGCTGGTACGCCGGCTGCCCCTGCCACGACGCGGGCTGGGCCTGACCCCACGCAGACTGCGTGCTCGCTGATTGCGGTTCGCTCGATTGCGGTCCGCTGGATTGCGGACCGCTCATGGCCTGTCGCTCCCGCACGTCCTGCGCGACCCGCACGGCCTCCTGCTGCACCCGCTCGCCCACCTCCTGCCCCACGATCAACGCCCGCGCCCGGTCGAAGTTCACGGTCGGAATCCCGTTGTTCCAGCTGATGGTGAGCACGCCGGTGGCAAAGAGAAACGGCAGCAGAAGGATCAGGAGCCGCGATCCCCAACGCGTGCCCGCTATCTTCGCCACCGGTGCCGGCAGCACCGGCGACGCGAGTCCTATCGCCTGCTGTGCGATCGTTTTCTTCTTGCTGGCCATCGACGCTCCTCTGCGTGCTGTCGTCTGGGACCGACGTCTCTTGTCTGCTTCGAAGATCGGCAGACTGTAGCGGCTGCGTTCAGCCACACAAGCGAGACTCGATGCCGACTCGCTCAGCCTGCCCAGGTTCCGCAGACCATCGGGGCGAACGGGGCCGATCCCGTCGCTTGCGCTTAGGGCTTCCTGATCCCGTCGCTTCCGCTTAGGGCTTCCTGGTCCCGTCGCTTGCGCTTAGGGCTTCCTGATCCCGTCGCTTGCGCTTAGGGCTTTCTGGATTCCGGGTTTTTCGATCACCGATAAGTCAGGCTGCCGGTTGACCTGCGAGGAAACCCGTCCATGAGTGATGCCACCACGCCCGATGCAAACGCCCTGGCCGCGCAGCTCGGCTCAGCTGATGGCGGCGTGCGCCGTGCGGCTGCCGAGCACCTCGCCCGCATGGCCGAGGCCGCCGCACCTGCCGCGGCTCAGCTCGTGCGGGCCTGCGGCGATGCCGACGAGCAGGTGCGGGAACAGGCCGTGGCGGCGCTCGAGGATCTCGGACCGCCGCCCGCGGAGGCTATCGGCCAGCTCATCAATCTCGTTGCCCACGGCGATCCGCTCGTGGGCTACTGGGCGACGACGCTGCTTGGGCGAGCCGGAGAGGATGCGGTGAGTGCGGTGCCTGCGCTCGCGGGATGCCTGGCGTCGCCGGCCGACCTGTCGGTGAAACAGCGGGCGGCATGGGCCATAGGAAAGATCGGTCCTGCGGCTGCATCGGCCCGAGAGGCCCTGAATCGGGCCGCGACTGACGCCGATCCCCGGCTGGCCCGGCTCGCGACCGAGGCGCTCGCGGCGATCGGCGGGTAAAGCCTGCCGGTTGAGCCTGCGGGATCGGCAGATCGAGGCAAACAAGCAGCCCCCTGCCAGCCGAAAACCCAGGAACGCGGCTCGTCGCGGCTGCCACGGAAGGCGGCCCGGCCAGACGCCGTTGCACGGCCCGCGCCTCTGGCGCGGAACCTGGAGGGG
>JBILVW010000244.1:0-4894 GCA_044370205.1 Pirellulales bacterium
GACCTCGTGATCGACGAGGCCGGGCAGCTGGCCAAGCAGTTCGGCAACGCCCGGATCGTGGTCGAGGGGCACACCGACTCCTCGATGCGGGGCGCCGTGCCGGCCGCGATGGTGCGGGAGCTGTCGCTCGAGCGGGCCCGGGCCGTGAAGGATGCCCTCGTGGAGAAGTTCAAGTTCGACGACAACCGGTTTGCCGTCGATGGCCTCGGCTGGGATCGGCCCGCCGACGACGACCACCCGGACAACCACGCGCTGAATCGTCGCGTGGAGATCAAGGTCTACGCGGCCGAGAAAGAATGAGCACGGCACCGGCACCCGCGGCCCCGCCGGCGGCGCCGGCGAAGCCGTTGCGAGGCGAGGCGCCCGCGACCACGGGGCTGCTCTGGGGCGTGACGTGCGTGGCGTGCATCCTGGCCCTCTGGTTCGTGGCCACGGCCGGTGAGGCGGAGACCCGGTTCATCAGCCCGGCGATGCTGCCGAGCCCCGGCGAAACGGCCGCCAAGGTGCCGGCCGTGTTCGGCGAGCGGCGGCTGCTCGCCAACACGCTGGTGACGCTGCGACGCGTCTGCCTCGGATTCGGGCTGTCGGCGCTCGTGGGGGTGCCGCTCGGGGTGCTGGCCGCCTGCTTTCCCGCCGTCCGGGCCTTCGTCGCGCCGCTGACGATCTTCGGCCGCAACATCCCGGTGGCGGCGCTGATTCCGCTGACCTTCTTCTTCTTCGGGATCGGCGAGTTCCAGAAGATGATGTTCCTGTTCATCGCGAGCGTGGCCTTCGTGGTGAGCGACACCACGGCGGCGGTGCTCGAGGTGCCGCAGCGGTACGTCGACACGGCGCTCACGCTCGGAGCCTCGCGGCTGCAGATCATCCTCAAGGTGCTGGTGCCCCTGGCCGCGCCGGCGATCTTCAACTCGCTGCGGCTGCTGTTCGGCATCGCCTTCGGCTACGTCATGCTCGCCGAGGTGGTGAAGCTCGGGGGCGACACCGGGGGCCTCGGCGACCTGATCAACGTGTCGCAGCGGCGGGGTGAGCGGGAGCCGATCCTGATCGTGCTCGTGGTGATTCCGCTGATCGCCTACGCGATCGACCGGGCCCTCTGGTGGCTGCAGTGCGATTTCTTCCCGCACCGCCACGGCGGCCGCGGGCTCGTGCCGCGGTTCCTCCGCGGCCTCTTCCACGGCTTCCAGTCCCCGCGGGAGGCTGCATGAGCGACGTCACTGCGGAACGGCCGGCGGCGGTGGACTTCCGCCAGGTCACGAAGGTCTACAACGCGGGCACGCCACGGGAGTACGTGGCGATCTCCGACGTGAGCTTCACGATTCCCGACGTGGCCGAGCACGGCGAGATCTCGTCGTTCCTCGGCCCCAGCGGCTGCGGAAAGAGCACGGTGCTCCGGCTCGTGGCGGGTCTCGCGCCCCAGCATCCGCCGACGAGCGGCAGCGTCACCGTGCTCGGCCGCGAAATCGCGGGGCCGGGGGCCGACCGGGGCATGGTGTTTCAGGACTACACGAGCTTCGACAACCGCACCGTGCTCGACAACGTGGTCTTCGGCCTCGAGTGCCGGGGCATGGGCCGCCGCGCGCGGGAGGCGGAAGGCCTCGAGTGGATCGCGAAGGTGGGGCTCGACCCGAAACGTGACGCGGCCAAGTATCCCCACGAGCTGTCGGGGGGCATGCGGCAGCGGGTGGCGATCGCCCGCACGCTCGCGCTGCGGCCACGGATCATCCTCATGGACGAGCCGTTCGGAGCGCTCGATCCCGCCACGCGGCTCGACATGCAGGACCTCCTCGTGAAGCTCTGGCGGGAGGTGCAGGCCACGGTGCTCTTCGTGACGCACTCGGTGGAGGAGGCCGTCTACCTCGGCGACCGGCTGTTCCTGATGGCGACGACTCCGGGGCGGATCGCGGAGGAGGTGCGGCTGCCGGCCCCGTCGGCTCCCGCCCGGGAGGCCCAGTCGGAGCCGTGGTTTCACGAGCAGGTGCAGCGGCTGCATGCTCGGATCGAGGAGATCGAGGCTGCGGCCCTGGCACCGGCATCTCTGGCACCGGCATGAAGTATCTGTGGGCGGCATTCGCGAACCGGTGGAACCTGCTGCTTTTCGGCGGCGGCGTGGCGGCGGCGTTGATCAGCGGCCTGTCCGGTGTGGTGCTGCCGCTGGCGGCGGCGGCGGAGATCTACTATCTCGCGAGCATGGTCTCGAACGGCCGGTTTCGCGCCGCCGTCGATGCCCAGGACGCCAAGTCGCGGCGGCTGGCCGAAGCGGCCGGCGCCCGCGAGGCCTACGAGCGGATTCGCAAGCGGCTGCCCGGCCCGCTCCTGCGGCGGTTCGATCAGCTCCGCGACCACTGCCTCAAGCTCATCGAGCTCGCGGGCAGCATCCGCGGGCCGGATGCCGAGGGGCCGGAGCAGGGCACGCTCGAATCGCTCGACCGGCTGCTCTGGGGCTATCTACGGATGATTTGGGGCGCGGCCACGCTCTCGGAGTTTCTCGATCACACCGACGACGGCGAGATCCGGGCCCGCATCGCCGATCTCGAGCGGCGGCTGGCCAAGCTGCCGCCAGGAGGCGACGCCGACAACGCCCAACTGCGGGCCACGCTCGAGGATCATCTGAAGACGAGTCGTGAACGGCTCTCCAACATCGACGAGGCGCGGCGGAAGCTCGACGTGGTGGCGGCCGAGATCGAGCGGCTGGAGGCCAAGATCGCGGCGCTCGCCGAGGGCTCCGTGGCCAAGCGAGACATCGGCGACCTCGCCCGGCGGGTGGACGAGGTGGCCGAGGGCATGCGGCGGACCGACGAGACGATGCGGCAGCTCCAGCTGCCGCCCGAACTCGAGGAGCTGGACGAACCGCCCCCCATGCTTCGAGACGAGGCGTGACGCGGTCGGCCTCCTGTGGTTAGGGTTCGGGGCTGCCCACGCCCTGTCGCCGGACGCTCGCTACGAACATCCTGTTCTTCGCTCGCTCGGACCTGCCTGCGCTCCGGCATCCTGCCTGCGCTGGGCAGCTCACGCCGGCTCCAGGGCATGGGCAGCCCCTCACGGGTCCAGCGATGGGCGAGTGAACACCGGCGCCAGGCCCGGAGGGCCGGGTTCGTGCCAGCCGGCGGAGGCCGGCCAAGCGGCGGTCGGCAGGATGCCGAGCCGCCGCGTGTAGTCAGTCGAGCCAGTCGCTCTCCGCCAGCCGCTCCGGCGTGTAGGTCTCGGTCACGTAGCTGATGTCCTTGGAGATGAGCGACTCGACTTCGAGCTTGAAGCCGTTCTTGAGCATCGTCTCGATCTCCTTCTGCCAGGCCTTCTTGCCCGCGAACCAGGGGTAGGCGGCGATCTGCTTGGCCCGCTTGATGTCGGTGTCGTTGAGCTGGATCTGCACGCTCTGCGAGAGCTTGCAGCGGTCGTAGTCGCGGGACCGCAGACCGAGAAAGCGGGCCTCGGGTATCGCCATCCGCTTCGACTCGTAGGCTAGGTTGATCGAGCCCTGCTTGAGGACGGAGTAGATGTAGTAGCCCCACGGGTCGTTGTCGAGCAGGCAGTAGACCGGGAGCTTGAGCTCGTGGTGGAGCCGGTAGAGCATCCGCCGGACGCCGCGGGGGGGCTGGCCGCCGCCGTGGGTGAGCAGGCAGCCATGCTTCTTCCAGAACTTGTCCTCGTTGAACCGCCGCCAGACCGTGTCCTTCTCGACGTGCAGGATGAACTTCGCGTCGCACGACTTGAACTTGATGATGTCGGCCTCGACGATCGAGGGGATCGAGTAGCCCCCCGAGCCCATGCGGGCGCAGTCGATCTCGTCGCCGGAATCGACGAGCGTGATCGGCCCCACCATGCCGCCGCGGTTGCTGGCGTAGACGTGCAGCTCTTCGCGGAGGCTTTCGAGCGTGACCTCGAGATCCTCGATGATCGGGTCGCACTCCTCCTGCGTGGCGAAGGTCTCCTCGCGGGTGCCCTCGATCGTGTGCTTGAGGAGGTAGTAGAGACCTCGGATGCTCGTGGTCTTCTGCTGCTCGACGAGCTGCTTGCAGCCGGTGGCGACCAGGAGCGTCTGCATGTAGCTCTTCGCCTGCGAGAGGTTGAAGAGCTGCCGACGGTTGGTCTGGCCCCCCATCTCGATGATCTTCCGCGACTTGTTGAAGCGGACGTTCGAGAGGCTGCGGGTGGGGATGTCGAGCCAGGGGTCGCGCTTCTTCTCGGCGGCCGTGGCCACTTCGTCGGCGAGGCCGATGATCAGACGGCGGGTCTTCTGGTCGACGGGTGGCAGCTTGGAGGTGGCGACCTTCGGGGTCTTTTTCGTCTTCGTGGCCATGGGGAGAATCGTATGTGGGATGCCGGCTGGAAACCGGCCAGCATCCTACCTCCCCGCACGGGCTCCCGCACTGCGTGTCGCTAACAGCGAACGTCGTCGGCGCGGCCGACGAAGCGGCGGACGACGTGGGGCGACTGGGCCGGCTGCTCCGGGGCGTCGGTCCGCAGGGTTTCGTCGGTGCGGCGGGCAGGCGTCTGGGCCGGTGTCGCGGCGGGCGTGGCCTGGAAGAACTCGGCGATCCGGCCGACGACCGTCCGCTGCTCGGCGGCGGTGAGCTCGGGGAAGATCGGCAGGGCGAGCGTCTCCTCGGCGGCCTGCTCGGTGTGCGGCAGATCCCCCTTCCGCCAGCCGAGGTGCTCGAAGCACTTCTGCATGTGGAGCGGCACGGGGTAGTAGATCTCGGTGCCGACGCCACACTTCGCGAGATGGGCCCGCAGCGCGTCGCGGTGACCGCCGGCGATGCGAACGATGTATTGATTCCAGACATGGCGGCCCCGCGGCTCGTCGGAGGGCGCGGTCACGCTGCCGGCGAGGTCGTAGCCGGCAAAGATCTCGCCGTAGCGGGCGGCATTGACCTGCCGGGCGGTGGTCCACGAG
>JBILVW010000245.1:0-4874 GCA_044370205.1 Pirellulales bacterium
AGGCTGGCGTTCCGCCCGGGAGCGTGATCGTGGCCCTCGACAACCGGCCGGTGCGGTCGCCCGTCGAGCTCACCCAGCTCGTGACGAGTGGGCCGATCGACCGCCCCGTGACGCTGCAGTTCGTGCTGCCGGGGGGTGAGTCGAAGAAGGCTGAAGTGAAGCTGCAGGCCTTGGAAGTGCCACTGGAACGGGTGCTCGTGGGCGACGCCGCTGCGTCACCCGCGCCGACGCCTGCCCCCGCCCTGCGTTCCGCCCAGCGGCCTTCGACCGCCGACGCCACGCTGCCGCTCGTCGAGCAGATCAAGATCCTTCGCGCTCGTCTCGAGCGTCTCGAGCGTCGGCTCCAGGCGGTGTCGCCGCTGCGGTGAGGGAATCGATGCGATCCAGCTCGCCGGCGAGGGACACGCCGGGCGGCCCGGGCAGGGTTGCCGCCCAGTGGGCCACGCGGGAAGGCTCCTTGCGGACCGCGATCTGGCCCGGCCGCCGCGTGCCGGCTTCGGCCCAGGCCTCGGCCTGTTCGCTGAGCCGCACGAGCAACTGCTCAACGCCAGCGCGATGCCACTCGATGCCCTCGCGGTCGAGGTTCGGTGGGATCGCGATCGCCCGGCTGACGATGCCCCGAGCCCGCGACCACGGCCGGGGAATCGCGAATCGATCCCACGTACCGGCCCGCCACGGCCGCGCGTAACCGAGCCCCATCGCCACGATCGGGATGCCGAGCGTGCTCGCCAGGAAGATGCAGCCGGCGGCCAGCTGCCGCCGCGGGCCCCGCGGACCGTCGGGGGTGATCGTGAGGTTGCCCTCGGTCGCCCGCTCCGCGAGCTCGCGAAGCGCTACGGCGCCGCCGCGAAACGTGCTGCCACGGACGACCCCGAAGCCGTTCATCCGGGCCACGCGATCGAGGATGTTGGCGTCGAGATGCCGCGAGAGCAGCATCGAGATGTTGCAGTGGCCGCGCAGGTGGAGCGGGATGAGGATGTTCTCGTGCCAGAAGACGTAGATCTTCGCCCCGCGGTAGGCAGGATGCACGGGGTCGACGGTGGGGTCGGCGAAGTCGACCTTGTAGTCGAGTGTGTGCATCCACTGACGGATGCAGGCGGTCGCCACCAACGACCACGCGCCGATCGCCCATGGAGACGTGAGTTTCACGCGCCGCCCCACCACGTGCCCTCGAACACCTCCTCCGCAGGGCCCGTCATGAAGACCTGCCCCGACTCGGCCCATTCGAGGTCGAGCCGGCCGCCGGGCAGATCGGCGGCGATCCGCCGGTCGGTGCGGCCGGTGAGCACGCCGGCGAC
The DNA here is from genome assembly GCA_044370205.1 of Pirellulales bacterium. Lineage (GTDB taxonomy): Bacteria > Planctomycetota > Planctomycetia > Pirellulales > UBA1268 > QWPN01. Next base: position 1,299 of record JBILVW010000245.1, read on the forward strand.
ACACACGGCCGAGGCGCCGGTACCACAGGCCATCGTGATGCCGCTGCCCCGTTCCCAGGTGCGCATCACCACATGGCCGCGGGACTCCACCTGCACGAAGTGCACGTTCACCCGCCGCGGGAAGAGCGGATGCGTCTCGACCACGGGGCCGATCGACTCCAGCGGCACGCGGCCGACGTCGCGGCAGGAGAAGACGACATGGGGATTGCCCATCGACACGCAGGTCATCCGCGGATCGAGCCCGCAGGCGGCCCACCAGTCGGCCTCGACCCCGAGCGCCGGGCACGGGGCATCGACCACGCGCCCCCCCGGCATGGCCACGGGAATGTCGGCCGCTTCCAGCAGCGGCTCACCCATCTCGACCCGCACCCGGCTCGTGCGGTCGCCGGTGCGGGTAACGTCGAGCGTGAGCACGCCGCGGCCGGTCTCGATCGTGACCGGTCCGGCAGGGGCGCGGCCGCGGGCCACCACCAGGTGGGCCACGCACCGCACGCCGTTGCCGCACATCTCCGACTCGCTGCCATCGGCGTTGAACATCCGCATCCGGGCGGTCGCCTTGTCGGAAGGCATCACGAGCACGAGCCCGTCGCCCCCCACGCCCCGATGCCGGTCGGCGATCCGCGGCGCGAGCCTGGCTGGATCGGCCGGCGGCTGCTCTGCGAAGCAGTCGATGTAGACGTAGTCGTTGGCGGCGCCGTGCAACTTCACGAACTTCAGCGGACGGTGCGTCATGGATCTCCTCGTCTCTCAATGTACCCGCCCTGATGGAAAGCGTCGTCGCGTCACCGCCGCAGCTCCTGCCGTTGCGTCTGAAACTTTTGCAGCGCCGATGCGAGTGTGGGAAAGGCCTCGGTCGTGGTGACCGGCTCGGCGAGCGTGCCGTCGACGTGGATGAGCATGAACTGCCCACTGGCTCCACCGAGCAGCTTTTTCATCGCCGGCAGCTGCGTCTCCGCATCGCCCATGATCGAACGGAACGAGAGCCGCAGGTTGGTGTCGAAATCGATCTCCCCCGTGCCGACGAGGCTGATCGCGTCGCCTGAGAGCTCGATCGTATCCAGGTAGGCGTGCGGACCTTCGACCCGGAAATCGACGAGGCTCGACCCGAAGGCGTTTCGATCGGGCGCCTTCACCCGCAGGATCTTGAGCAGCGCCACGACCACCGGCAGTTCGTAGAGGTCGGCGTCGCGGAGCCGCACCTGGCCTCGGCCCGAAAGCGAGTGCGTGCCGGCCCGCGAGCCGTTCAGTTCGATGCCGCCGCTGAGTCGGCCACGATACCGCTGGGGCGTTGCCGTGGCATCGTTCGCCAGCCGCTGGAGATCGGCATCCTGGAGCGAAGCGACCACGGTAAATCGCCCCGCCGGCCCGGCCGCCGCACTGCCGTCGGCCAGCAACGCCCCGTCGGCGAGCCGCGCCGAAAGCCGCCGGCCGCCGCCGGCCGCGCCGGCCGCCAGCGCCCCGAACCGCACGCCGCTGCCGTCCATCGCCAGCGGGCCCTGCACGGCTGTCAGCTGCACGCCCCGCACCATCGCGCTGTCCAGCGCGAGCTCGCCGAGGGCCTGCCATGAGCGGCCGTCGCTCTGGCCACGCAGCCGCAGGCCGCCATGAACGTGCTCGACGGGCACGCCCACGTCGATCGACGCCTGCTCCATGTCGAGGGCCATGTCCCACGAGGCCGCCGCCGGCCCCGGCACCAGCTCCGTGCGGCCCCCCGGCAGCGTCACCACGTTCGGCGCCGTGGAATAGATGTCGAGCCCGCCGTCGAGCGACAGCAGACCGCGGAGCTTCACCCCCTCCACCGCCTGCTGCAATCCTGCGGGGAGCGCCTGGAGCAGATCGTGATCGACGCGAAACCGGTCGGCCGAAAGCCGCTCGAAGGAGACGTGCCAGCCCCCTTCGGGCGTAAAGCGGCAGCTGCCGTCGGTGGCGACGGTGGTGCGGGCATGCACGCCGCGGATCTGCTCGAAACGCAACGTTCCGTCGCGCCAGACGAGTCGGCCGCGGAGCTGCTCGAGACGGTAGGGAAACCACGACGGCTCGATCGACACGGTGTCGCCCTGCGGCATGGCCTCCAGATCGACCGTGGTTCTCCGCGCCTTCACGTCGTGCCGCACGGTGGCCGAGAACTCCGCCGTTCCCCGTGGATCGATGTCGTCCCAGATGCGGCGCATGCCGGCCGGCAGCGCGTCGCGGAGTTCCTTTTCCAGCACCACGCCCCGCCCGGTGAGCTGCAGCGTCAGCTCGCCACCGCCGTCGGCCGTGGGCTCGAGGCCACCGGTGCACTGCACCACGCCCGTGTCGTTCGCGCCGGAGAGCCCGCGAATCATCCAGCGGCCCTGCTCCATCCGGATGCTGCCCGTCACGTTGGAGAGCGGATAGGGAAAGCCGGCGTACGAGAGGCTGCCCTGCGCGATGCGGATGTCGAGCGAATTGGCATACCCCGACGGCTGCTCCGGTCCCCGCTGATGCCGAAAGACGAAGTCGAACATGCCCTGCCCGCGGAGCGACCGCACGATGTCGGCGCTTCGCGGCGGCATGGCTGCCAGGAGCGCGTCGTCGATCCGCATCTCGTTGCCCTGCACCTCGATGGTGCCGCGCCCCCCCGCAACCGACGTATCGATCGCACCGGCCACATGCACGGGGTGCCCGCCCGCCTGCCCCGTGAGATGGAGCGAGAGGGCGGAGCCCTTGTAGGTGACGGTGCCGACGGTGCGATCGAGGCGGTAGGGAAAGCGGTAGTGGGTGAGCGACACGTTGCGGCACCGCACGGCCACGTCGGGCTCGATGCGTCCGCTGCGGCGGGTCAGCTGTGCCCGCACGTCGATCTCGCCGGCCGGCAGCAGTTTGCTCCACTGGGCCGCGAGCTGCTGCGGCAGCAGCTCCTCCCAGTGCCGCCCCACGAGCAGCCGTTCGGCCTCGATGAGCAGATCCCAGTCGGCCGCGGCATGCCAGCCGGCCAGCCGGCCCGATCCGCGAACGAGCGATGAACCCGAGTGGGCTTCGAGCCGCTCGCAGACCGCGCCCGACCGATCGGCCGTGAAGGTGGCCGATACGTCGCTCATCGGAAAGGGAAGCGAGGCGTGCTGAAAGTTGCCCGCCTCGAGGCGGCCACGCGCCGAGACGGCGATCGCGTCGGGCGCGGCGAGGGAACCCGTGGCCCGCCATTCGAGTCCCACCCTGCCCCGCAGACCTGCGAACCAATCACCGTGCCCGAGCGCGACGACAAGCTCGTGAAGCCGTTGCGAAACATCAAGCGACTCGAGCACGCCGGCCATCTCGAAGCCGCCGGTGTCGGGAACCATGCTGCCGGCGAACTCGATCCGTTCGAAGAGCTCGCCCACCCCGCTGCCGCGCACGGCAACGGCCTCGCCAGCGGCCGCGAGCTCCACGCCGATCTGCCGGACCGTGATCCGCTTCTGGATCCGCGCATCCTCGACGACGAGCATCCCGTCCTCGATCGAGATCGGCACCGCCGCCTGCCGCGTGGGCTGCCGGCCGGCCATGAGCCGCGCGAGGCTCCACGTGCCGTCGGCGCCACGAGCCGCATGGACCGTCGGCCGACGCACCCGTACCGCC
>JBILVW010000246.1:0-4868 GCA_044370205.1 Pirellulales bacterium
CGTGCGGCAGTGGCGGGAGAGCGTGTCGGCCGAGAAGGCGAGCTGGCTCGTGGGGGCCGACGTGCTCGTGCCGGCGACCACCCGCCGCGGCATCCGCGACATGGAACATCCCGGCACCGCGTTTACCGACGACCCGGCGCTCGGCAGCGACCCGCAGCCCGACCACATGGACCGAATCTATGACGGCCCGGGCGACTCCGGCGGCGTGCACATCAACTCCGGAATTCCCAATCGGGTGTTCGTGCTCGTGGCGAAGGCCCTCGGCGGCCCGGCCTGGGAGACGGCGGGCCGAATCTGGTACGACGCCATGCTCCAACTCTCGCGGACGAGCGACTTTGCCGCCATGGCCAAGCTCACGGCTCAGATCGCCGGCGACCGGTTCGACGCCGCGACGAAAAAGGCCGTGCGGGGAGCTTGGCGGAAAGTGGGGTTGTAACGAGCGGCCGCTGGTGGCCTTGCGCAGGGAATCGCCGCTGGCCACTTGTGGCCGCGCCGGGATGCCCGACAATCTTACGTTCATCGGGCGGCCACGGTCAGGCCGCCACACCTCGGAGCACGTACGTGGCATCGAACATCGCGCTGCGGCGGAGTTGGATCGAGGGCATCCACTGGGAATACCTGGTCCCGATCGCGACGGTACACCTGCTGGCCTGTCTGGCGTTTGTGCCCTGGTGCTTCAGCTGGTCGGGCGTCGTGCTGGCGCTCGTGTTCACCAACGTGTTCGGCACGCTGGGGATCAACCTCTGTTACCACCGACTGCTGGCCCATCGCAGCCTCGTGGTGCCGCAGTGGCTCGAGCGGACGCTCGCCACGATTGCCGTCTGCTCGTTCGAAGACACGCCGGCCCGCTGGGTGGCCACCCACCGGCTGCACCATGTGCACTCCGACGAGGAGCCCGACCCTCACACGCCGCGGCATGGCATCGGCTGGTCGCACATAGGCTGGCTGTTTCGGCCGGCCCACCATCGGCGGTCGCTCGTCTTCTTCGATAAGTACGCCCGCGACATTCTCTCCGATCGTTATTACCTGTTTCTGGAAAAGCACCCCACGTCCACGCTCTGGATCTACGCGCTGCATGCGGCGGTGATCGCGGCGGCCGGTGGCCTCGTGGGCTGGTTCACGGGAGGCGACCGGCAGCATGCCCTCCAGCTCGCGGCAAGCTGGCTCGTGTGGGGCGTATATGTCCGCACAGTGCTCGTCTGGCACATCACGTGGAGCGTGAACTCGCTCACCCATCTCTTCGGCTACCGCACCTACACCACGGGCGAGGACAGCCGCAACAACTGGTTCGTGGGCCTCGTCGCGATGGGGGAGGGCTGGCACAACAACCACCACCACGACCCCGCCAGCGCCAGCGTGCAGCACCGCTGGTGGGAAATCGACGTCACCTACTACCTGATCCTGCTGCTCGAGCGGATGGGTCTGGCGACCAACGTCATCCGCCCCCGCCACCTGCGGCGGGCCAGTGCCCGGTAACGGCTGCGGGATCGCACCGCTCGGGGCTGTCCACGCCCTGCCGCCGGACGTTCGCGATCCGGACCGTCTGCATGAAACCACCCAGGCGCAAGCCGGGGGACTGCCTTCGACCAGCCGCGTTGCTGCCAGCCGTCGGGTATCATTCGTGGCATGAACGTCGAACGTGTGAAATACGTGATTTGGGCCGCGGATATGGATCGGGCGATCCGGTTTTACCGGGACTGCTTCGGGGGCCGGCTGCTCAAACAGAATCCGGTGATCGCCGAGGTGGAGATTCTCGGGTCCGTGATCGGGATCCATTCCGGCGGTGAAGGAAAGCGGACGTGGACGGGCCTCAGCTTCCAGGTGTCCGACGTGATCGCCGGTGGCCGCGAGGTCGTGGCCGCTGGTGGACAGCTGACGCGGGAGCCGGAGCCCGAGAACGGCGAGCCGCCGCACCTCGCGATGTGCATCGATCCCGAGGGCAACGAGTTCATGCTCACGCGGAAGCGGGGCACATGAAGCGGCCTGCGCGACGCGATCGTTCCGCCGGCCGTCCGGCGCCAGCTCGGCAGCCGGCCGACGTTGCAGCAAAGGCATCGCGGTCTTCACGCCCGGCGACGGCCGCGGGCCGCGGTGCGCGGCACCAGGCCAAGACGGAAGAGATGTTCCACGGCGTGCGAGCCTGCGAGGCGCTGTTCGCGCGGCGGCCGCAGGACATCGTGCGGGTCTACGTGGCGGAGGCTCGCCGCCGAAAGTTTGCCCGGCTCACCTCCTGGTGCGCCGAGCACCGCAAGGGGTTCCAGATTGTCCCCGACGAGAACCTCCAGCGGCTCACCGGCTCGCTTCACCACGAGGGCGTGGCGATCCTCGCGAAGCAGCTGCGGCGGTGGACGCTCGCCGATCTCCTGCAGGGCATCGAAGACGGCACGGTGACCGGCCCGCTCGTCTATCTCGACGGCGTGCAGAACCCGCACAACCTCGGCTCGATCCTCCGCACCGCGGCCCACTTCGGGGCCGGCGCGATCGTCGGGAAGGTGGGCGAGTTGCCGCCACTGTCACCGGCGGCGGTGCGGGTGGCCGAGGGAGCGGCCGAGTTCGTACCCGTATGCGATCTCGCCGAGCCCGCCGCTGACCTGCGCCGGCTCAAAGAGGTGGGCTACGCGGTCGTCGTCACATCGAGCCATCGCGGCGAGCCGATCTTCGCGGCGAAGCTTCCGGGCAAGGTCGTGCTCGTGCTGGGGAGCGAGGGAGAGGGCGTGTCGCGGGGCATCGACGCCGTGGCCGACCTCCGCGTGCAGATTCCCGGCACGGGGGCGGTGGAGAGCCTCAACGTGTCGGTCGCGTGCGCGGTGGCGCTCGCGGAGATATGGCGGCGCCGGGGCGTGTGAGCCAAGCCATGCATTCGAATGACTCGCTCGTCGATGCGGCCGTGGCCCTTGCGGCCGAGCTTCAACGGGAGGCCGTGCAGCTGCAATCGGCGGCCGAGCGGCGGCAACAGGCCGAGCTCGACCGGATGCTGAAGAATCCGGCCGACAAGGCGACGCTCGTCGAGCTCACCGATCAGGCGTTTCGCTCGCACGCTGCGGCCCGGACCGCCGAGCAGTTCACGCACATTCTCGACGTCCAGGGCATCCCGCGGTTCTTCAGTCCGCTCGATCAGGCGCTGCTGCTCGGCTTTCAGACGTTCGGCGACTGGCTGCCGTCGGTGACGGTGCCGCTCGTGAAGTCGCACCTGCGGCACGAGACGGCGAATGTCGTCTTGCCCGCCGAGCCCGAACTGCTGCATGAGCACCTCGCCGCGCGCCGGGCGCAGGGGCTGCGAATGAACCTCAACTTCCTCGGCGAGGCGCTGCTGGGCGAGGACGAGGCCCGTGAGCGCCTCGAAAAGTATCTGGAGACGCTCCAGTTGCCCGACGTCGAGGTCTTGTCGGTGAAGATCTCGACGCTCGACTCGCAGATCCTGCCGATCGCCCGCGAGCATACGCTCGGCCGGCTGTGCGACCGCCTCGAACTGCTCTACCGGGCCGCCGCGCGGGGAAACAAGTTTCTGTACCTCGACATGGAGGAGTATCGCGATCTGTCGCTCACGGCCGAGGCCTTCATGCGGACGCTCGCGCGGCCGGGGCTCGAGCATGTGCGGGCCGGCATCGCGCTACAGGCCTACATACCGGACTCGTTCCGTTGGCAGCGGCACATCACCGACTGGGCACGCGGGCGGGTGGCGGCCGGCGGATCGCCCGTGACGATCCGGATCGTGAAGGGGGCCAATATGGAGATGGAGCGGATCGACGCTGCCCTCCACGACTGGTCGCAGGCCCCGTTTCACACGAAGCTGGAGACCGACGCGAATTACAAGCGGATGCTCGCCTATGCACTCGAGCCCGAGCATCTCGCGGCGGTGCGAGTGGGCATCGCCTCCCACAACCTCTTCGACGTGGCCTACGGCCTCGTGCTGGCTGCCGATCGTGGAGCCGGCGATCGCGTGCAGTTCGAAATGCTCGAAGGGATGGCCAACCATCAGCGGCGGGCGCTGCTCGGCCACACGAAGCAGCTGCTCCTCTACGCCCCGGCCTGCCGCAAGGAGGAGTTTCTGAATGCGATCGGCTACCTCATTCGTCGGCTCGACGAAAACACCGGGCCCGAGAATTTCCTGGGGCATGCATTCCGGCTCACCGTGGGCAGCGACGACTGGAAGCTGCTGGAGCGGGGTTTCCGGAAGTCGTTCACGACAGCCGTGTCTGACGCGCAGCAGCGGACGCAGGATCGGCGAACGGAGACGTTTTCCGAGCCGCTGCCCGAGCGGCCGTGGCAGGAGTTCGACAACGAGCCCGATACCGACTGGGCGCTCGAGCAGAATGGAACCTGGGCCGCCGAGATCGTCGGCCGCGATCCCGATGAGTTCTCCGGGCTGACCGTGCCCGTCGTCGTCGCCGGTCACGAGGCCGAGGGCCTCGAGACGCGGGCGTGTCTCGATCCCTCACGGCCCGGTGCGGTGCTCTGCCGGCATGCGATCGCGACAGACCGAGAGGTCGATGAAGCGGTGGCCTGTGCCCAGGCCGATCCCGACGGCTGGCGCGGCCGCTCGCTTGATGACCGCAGCGGCGTGCTCGGTCACGTGGCACAGGAGCTGCGGCGCGGCCGGGCGGATCTCCTGCGGGTGGCAATGCTCGAAGGGGGCAAACTGCTCACCGAGTCAGATCCCGAGGTGTCTGAGGCGGTCGACTTCGTCGAGTTCTATCGGGCAAGTGCCCGGGCGTTCTGCGAGCTGCCGGGCGTCGAGGCCCGCGGCTGCGGCGTCGTGCTGGTGGTGCCGCCGTGGAATTTCCCGATCGCGATTCCGTGCGGCGGCATCGCGGCGGCGCTCGCCGCAGGCAACACCGTGATATTGAAGCCGGCGAGCGACACCGTGC
>JBILVW010000048.1:0-11764 GCA_044370205.1 Pirellulales bacterium
CTGCCGCCGCTGGCGCGCTGGATGCTCGCGGCGCTGCGGCCGGATCTCGGAGTCAACGGCACGGTCGTGCCCAATGCGGCGTTCATGGCGGGCTGGGTGGGCCTGCTCGTCACCGGCCTCAACATGCTGCCGGTGAGCCAACTCGATGGCGGCCACATCTCGGCGGCACTGTTCGGCAGGCGGGGCAACTGGGTGGCCCGGGGCGTGCTCCTGGCCGCCATCGCGGCGATCGTGGTGCTCGGCAGCTACAACTGGGTGGTGATGGTGGTGGTCGTGGCCCTGATCGGCGTTGATCATCCGCCGATTCGTGACGACGGCCGACCGCTCGGGCCGCTCCGCACGGTGCTCGGGATCCTGTCGTTCCTGATCCCGGTCGTCACATTCATGCCCGAGCCGCTCGTGTTGGGATAGATGTCGACCGCGAGACGGCCCAAAAAGTCACCCGGGCTGCGAAAAATTGCATCCGCGCGAACTTCGGGGTATTCAAGACCGTAGACCTGTCATTCGCCTGGAGACCCGCGTCATGCCCCGCGCCCGCCGTCTTGCCCTCGAAGGCCTGGAGTCCCGTCGGGTGATGGCCGGCCTCATCGCCGTGGCCAGCGATGCGGGCGTGAACGCGACGTCGCACATCCGGCTGCTCGACGCCGAGACCGGCGCCCAACTGGCGGCGACCACGACGCCCGTGTTCGAGGCGGGCTTCAAAGGGGGCGTGCGGCTGGCAATGGGCGACGTCACCGGCGACGGTGTGGCCGAGGTGATCGCCGCGCCGGGCCGGGGCCGCGTCGGCGAAATTCGGGTGCTTCAGCAGGTGGGCGGCGAGCTTCGCGAACTCACCGACTATCGCATTCGGCCGTTCGGAAACACGTACATCGGCGGCATCGAACTGGCCAGCGGCGACGTCGACGGCGATGCTCGCGACGACATCGTGGCGGCGATGTCGAGCGGCAGCGGCACGGTGAAAGTCTTCCTCGCCGCCACGGCGTCGGCGGCGCCGGTCGACGGCCCGGCCGCGATCACGATCCAGCCGGCCGTTTCGCCGAAGTATGGCGGCGGTTCGAGCGTGGCCGCAGCCGACGTGGGCACGTTCGCCAACGGGTCGCTCGTGAGCGGCACCGCTGCCGACGGCAAGGCGGAGATCCTCGTGGCCAGCGGCCCGGGCATGACTCCGCGCGTGCTCGTCTACGACGTCTCGAATCGCGCGGCTCCCCGGGTGGCCGACACGATCACCCCCGGAGCCTACAAGACACAGGCCGGAATTTCCGTGACGGCGCACCGGTTCAACGCCGACGCGATCGACGACATCGTCGTCTCGGCGGGGCGCGGCGGCCGGTCGTTGACGCAGGTCTACGACGGCACGGTGGCCGCGGCGGCGAATACGCGCCTGGCCGTGTTTTCGCCGCTCGGCCAATCAGCGCGTCCCAATGCGCCGCTGTTCACGGCCGCGGTCGACACCACCGGCGATGGCCTGGCCGACCGGTTCTTGCAGTCCCAGGCAGACGCCGGCGGCACGTCGGGCGTCTCGAACGTGTCGCTCGGCGGCGTCCGGCAGGGGGCGGTCTCGAGCCTGGCCGGTCCGCTCCGGATCGCGGCCGCGCGGTTTCGTGAAGTGACGACGTCCAGTGGCCTGAAGTATCGGCTCATGAGCCAGGGCACGGGGGAACTGGGCGGGGTCGGCAAGCTCAACACCGTCAACTACACGGGCACGCTCGTCGACGGCAGCGAGTTCGACAGTTCGCGCCGTCCGGGCCGCACGCCGTTCGTCTTCCGGGGCAACGGCCGGTTGAGCGACGTGAGGATCACGAACAGCGGGTCTGGCTACGCTACGGCCCCGACGGTCACCTTCTCGGCCCCGACCGGCGGTCCGGGCAGCAGGCAGGCCACGGGCGTGGCGGTTCTCGGCACCGGCGCGAATGCGGGGCGTGTGGTGGGCGTCACGCTGACCGACGAAGGGGCGGGCTATGAGTTCATCCCGACGGTCACGTTCTCGGCGCCGCCTTCCGGAGGTGTCTCGGCAGCGGCCGTGGCGAACGTCGATCGTGTCATCGAAGGCTGGAACGAGATCATCGGCCTGATGCGGGTCGGCACGCGGCTGCGGGTCGAGATTCCGCCGGCGCTCGGCTATGGCGCCGGAGGCACCGGCACGATCCCGGGCAACTCGACGCTCTTCTTCGACATGGAGCTGCTCGGCGTGCAGTGAGCCGCGACCATTGCAGGCTCACCACGTCGCTTCCAGGCCCACGCTCGCGCCGCCGAGCCAGAGCGTGCTGCCGGCCTGCACGCCAGACGGCGCCTCGGTGGCGTCGGAGAAATCGAACTGGTTGGGGGCGAGGGCGACGCCGGTGAGCCAGAACGAGTTGTAGCCGAGCCGGAGCGACCAGGTGTCGCTGAGCCGCCGCACGAGCGAGATGTTGGCGTCGAAGATGCCCGCCACGCCGCCGTCGCTGCCGCCGCCCGGTGTGCGGTAGAGCGACGGCCCGAGCGCATCCACGATGCCGTCCTGCGACTGGCTGAGGTTCGCATAGGCGCAGGCGGCCTTCACCCAGCCTTCGAGAGCCCAGGCCTCCCAGGCCAGCCGGCCGCGGGCACCGATCTGGCCTCCGAACAGGGCGGAGTTGGCCCGCACCGCGTAGGTGCTGCTGCCGCCGGCCGGCGGCGAGAGCATGTCGATCGCGGCCGTCTCCGACAGGTCGGCCCAGCGGAAGCCTGCGATCCAGTCGACGGTGCCCACTGCTTTGATCTGCTCGAGTTGATAGGCCGACATCCGCGGATACGAGTGGAACTGCTCCGTGAACAGAAGGTTGGCCTCGGCCATGTTGAGCGTGGAACCGTAGGTGGCCTCGGCGACGGCACCACTGCGAAAGCTCGTGACGGCGGATGAAAGCAGTCCCGCGGCCTCGAGATCATCGGGGCCGGTGGCGAGGGTGTCGGCCCACATGCCATACACGCCGACGTAGCCGAACTCCCAGCCGATCCGGTCGCAGCCGTGGCGGCCGACCGCCAGCCGCACGCCCGGCGCCGTCACGGCCTGGAGGGTCTGATTGGTGATCGCGGGCTCGAGCGTGTCGCCATTGAGCACGAACGTGCGATCGACCGTGCTGTTGCCCCGCTGCATCGCCAGGGCGTCGAAGGTCACGTAGGTCTCGGTGCCGCCGCCGAGCGCCGCCCGCGTGTCGGTCCACTGTGCCTGCGCGGCCGAGGCCGCCCACGCGACGCTCACCGCTGCCGCGACCATCCGCCACGATCCGAACGTCCGCATCCCCATGTCTCACCCCCTGCGCGGCGCCGCCGTCACGGCGGGCACGACCGTCATGCTGGTTTCTTTCGGCATGGACGCCCTGACTGATGAGGTTTCTCAGCCGCCGCTCGCGAGGGGCTGCGGCGGCGCAAACCGGGCAAACGCTGCGTCCGGACCGGCCGGTAGTCGCGGCAAGCGGGGATGACTGGGCTGGCCGTTACCTGGTGTCGCCATCCGCCCGTCCGATTCACGTGCGGCAGCCGGGTTCGTTGACGGTGGGGGGCCACCGACCCACAATCCATGAGTCGTTCGAGGCCCGCATGGCCGCCACGCAAGGAGAATTTCAGGTGAACACCCAGCCGAATTTCGTCGAGAGCGAAGATCCCGAGGTCTGGTCTGCCATCGCCGCCGAGCAGGTGCGGCAGCAGGAAGGCCTGGAGATGATCGCCAGCGAGAATTTCACGAGCCCGGCCGTGATGCAGGCCGTGGGCGGCGTGCTCACCAACAAGTATGCCGAGGGCTACCCCGGCCGGCGGTATTACGGCGGCTGCGAGTTCGTGGACAAGGTCGAGGACCTCGCCCGCGAACGGCTGAAGAGCTTGTTCGGGGCTGAGCACGTGAACGTGCAGCCCCATTCGGGTAGCCAGGCCAACGCCGCGGTCTACCTGGCCGCGATCAAGCCGGGCGACACCGTGCTCGCATTCGACCTCGCCCATGGCGGCCACCTGACCCACGGCATGAAGCTCAACTCCTCGGGCATCTTTTACAAGTTCGTGCATTACGGCGTTCGCCGCGACAATCACCTGCTCGATTTCGACCAGGTGGCCCAGCTGGCCCGCGAACACAAGCCGCAGCTGATCGTGGCGGGAGCCAGCGCCTATCCGCGGGAGATTCCGCACGGCACGTTCGCCGAGATCGCCCGGGAGGTCGGCGCGAAGGTGTTGGTCGACATGGCCCACTACGCGGGCCTCGTCGCGGCCGGGCTGCACGACAATCCGGTGCCCGTCGCCGACTTCGTCACGAGCACGACCCACAAGACGCTCCGCGGCCCCCGCGGCGGAATCGCGATGTGCCGCGAGGCCCACGCCAAGGATCTCGACCGTTCCGTCTTCCCGGGGCAGCAGGGCGGGCCGCTCATGCACGTGATCGCGGGCAAGGCGGTGGCCTTCGCCGAGGCGCTGCGGCCCGATTTCAAGGCCTACGGCCGGCGGGTGATCGACAACGCCCGCACGCTCGCGGCCGCTCTCGCTGCTGGTGGCGTGAAGCTCGTGAGCGGCGGCACCGACAACCACCTGATGCTCGTGGACGTCACGCCGCTGGGCATCGGCGGCAAGCTCGCCGAGGAGACGCTCGACCGCTGCGGCATCACCTGCAACAAGAACATGATCCCCTACGACGAGCGGAAGCCGATGGATCCCTCCGGCATCCGGCTTGGCACGCCCGCCCTCACGACCCGCGGCATGGGCACCGACGAGATGCAGCGGATCGCCGCCTGGATCCTCCGGGCCCTCAAGCATCCGGGCGACGCGGCCGTGGTGGAGACCACCCGTCGTGAGGTGGCGGAACTCGCCGAGCAGTTCCCGGTGCCGGCCGCGCGGCTGGAGCAGGGGACGGTCGAGGCGGTGGCGGGATGAGCGGCCGCCGCGAGTCGCACGGCGCGGCGGGCGTCGTGCGGATCGGGCTCGTGCAGTCGGCCTGCACGTCGTCGCGGGAGCACAACGTCGCCCGAGCGCTCGCGGGCATCGCCGAGGCGGCGGCCGGCGGCGCGGAGGTGGTCTGTCTGCAGGAGCTGTTCGCCGGCGAGTATCCCTGCCAGGCAGAGGAGCACGGGAAGTTCGCCGAGGCCGAGGCGGTGCCCGGGCCGCTCACCGAGCGGCTGGCTTCGGCGGCGCGGGAGCATGGCGTGGTGCTCGTGGGGAGCGTGTTCGAGCGGCGGACCGCCGGTCTCTTCCACAATACCGCGGTGATCTTCGAGGCCGACGGCTCGACGGCCGGCGTCTACCGCAAGATGCACATCCCCGACGACCCGCACTACTACGAGAAGTTCTACTTCGCGCCGGGCGACACGGGCTTCATGAGCGTGCCCACGAGCCGGCTGGCGGTCGGGCCGCTCGTCTGCTGGGACCAGTGGTATCCCGAGGCGGCACGGCTCACGGCCATGGCCGGCGCACAGGCCATCTTCTATCCCACCGCGATCGGCTGGCTCGACGGCGAGGAATCGCTGCACCGCGAGCAGTATGAGTCGTGGGACACGATGCTCAGGAGCCACGCGATCGCCAACGGCGTATTCGTGGTGGCGGTCAACCGCACGGGCCGCGAAGGGCCGCTCCGGTTTTGGGGCGCGAGCGTCGTTTACGCCCCCAACGGCGAGTGTCTCGTGAAGGCTGGCCACGAGTCGGCCGAGACGCTCGTCTGCGAGTGCGACCTCGGGCGGATCGAGTGGTCCCGAACGCGGTGGCCCTTCTTCCGCGACCGGCGGATCGACGCCTACGGGAATCTGCTCCAGCGCTGGAGCGGAAAAGGGGACGCAGCTCATTTCCTCAAGGCAGGGTGGGGCTGGGAAATGAGCTGCGTCCCCTTTTCGGGCTACCGGCTGCCCGCCGAATGGGAGCCACACGAGGCCACGTGGCTCGCCTGGCCGCACCGCCGGGCGACATGGCTCGGCGACTTCGGGGCGATCCCGCGGGTGTTCGCGGCCGTGGCCCGGCTGATCTCGCTGCACGAGCCGGTGCGGGTGATCGCCTCGGGCGAGCCGCTTGTGGAGGCGAGGCGGCATGTCGAGGGCACGCCGAACGTCGCCTTCGAAGACATCCCGACCAACGATTCCTGGCTCCGCGACACGGGGCCCGTGGTGCTGGTGCGACGTGATCCCGACGCCGCGCCGCGGCGCGCCGCCGTGTGCTGGAACTGGAACGCCTGGGGGGGCAAGTATCCGCCGTGGGACGCCGACGCGCGGGTCGCCGGCACGATCGCGGAACGGCTCGAGCTGCCCGTGTTCGCGCCGGGCATCGTGCTGGAAGGGGGCGCCCTCGAGACCGACGGCGCGGGCACGCTGCTCGTCAACGAGCGGTGTGTGGTGGACGAGAAGCGGAATCCGGGGCTCGATCGGGGGACGATCGAACGGACGCTCCGCGACTTCCTCGGCGTCGAGACGGTGCTCTGGGTCGGCGGCGAACTCGCCGGCGACGACACCGACGGCCACATCGACCAGCTCGCCCGGTTCGTGGCCCCGGGCCGCGTCGTGGCCGCGCGGCAGCCGGATTCGCTCGACCCCAATCATGCGGCGCTCGAGGCCAATCTCGCGGTTCTCCGGTCGCTCCGCGATGCGCGGGGCCGCCGGCTCGAAGTGATTCCGATCGACATTCCGGCCCGGTTCGCCTTCGAGGGCACCCAGCTGCCCGCCAGCCACATGAATTTCCTGGTGGCCAACGGCCTGGTCGTGGTGCCGGTCTTCGGCGGGCCCACCGACGAGCCGGCCCTGCGGACGCTCGAGGCCTGTTTTCCCGGACGACGGATCGCCCCGCTCGACTGCAGCGAACTGGTGCGGGGCCGCGGTGCGATCCACTGCATCACGCGGGATATCCCCGCGTGACGATTGCCCTTGCCCGCACGGGGGGCGGTCGGTGACGATTCCTCCCTTGGACCGTCTCCCCGAAGGAGTTCACCATGGCGCAACTCGCCGATGCAGTGCAGGGCTTCGTGTCGCTTCTGGCGCGGCTGATGATGGCGGCGATCTTTCTCGCCAGCGCCGTCGGCAACAAGATTCCGCAGTTCGCGGAGACCGCCGCCTACATGGCGTCGGAGGGGGTGCCCAATCCGAAGTTCGCGCTCTTCGGTGCGATCGGCCTGCTGCTCATCGGCGGCATCTCGGTGATCCTCGGTGCCTGGACACGATTCGGCGCCATCTTCCTGCTCGTCTTTCTCGCGGCGGCCACCTGGTATTTCCACGACTTCTGGAAGTTCGCCGATCCGGGCCAGCGGCAGCTGCAGACGATCCAGTTCATGAAGAATCTCGCCATCGGCGGGGGCCTGCTCTCGCTCATCGCCTTTGGCGGCGGGCCGTGGAGCGTCGATGGCTGGATCGCCACCCGCCGCGAGGAGGCCGAGTCGGCCCCGGCGAAGCCGCGGGTGACGGCGAAGGTTCCCCAAAGCTGACGCGGAGGCGACGATCCCATGGTCTTTCCCGTCGGCGACGACAACGCGGACCGCCGCACGTTCCCGTTCGTGACGATCGCGCTGTTGATCGCGAACGTGTTCGTGTTCGTGGTGCTCCAGGGCATGGGCGCCAACGACGCCTTCACGATGGCCTATGTGCAGGTGCCGGCGGAGATCATCTCTGGCCGCGACATCGTGACGGAGCCGTCGGTGCGGACGATGCATACGCCGCAGGGTGACGTCCAGGTGCCCGATCCCGGCCTGCGGCCCACGCCGATTCCACCGTGGCTCACGCTGCTCACGGCGATCTTCATGCACGGCAGCATCATGCACCTCGCGGGCAACATGTGGTTTCTCTGGATCTTCGGCGACAACATCGAAGATGACATGGGGCATGTGAAGTATCTGCTCTTCTACATCGCGACCGGCGTGATCGCGTCGCTCGCCTTCGTGGCCCTCAACAGTTCAGGTGAGGCGGCACTCACCCCCTGTCTCGGGGCCTCGGGCGCCATCTCGGGCGTGCTCGGTGCCTATCTCGTGCTCCATCCGACCCGCCGCGTGAGCGTGCTCTTGATGCGGATGATGGTGGACGTGCCGGGCTACGTGGCGGTAGGAATCTGGTTTCTGTTTCAGATCGCCAGCGGCCTCTTCGATGCGGGCAGCGGCGGAGGGGGCGGCGTGGCCTATTCGGCCCACGTGGCCGGCTTCGTGGCGGGCATGATCCTCGCCAAGCCGATGAGCCTGCGGGCGGTCCGTGAGGAGGCCGACCCGCTGGTCGTGCTCCGTCGCCGGATCCCGTGATCGGGCGATGTGACGCGGCATCATGATTCAGGGTGTTCGCACCCAGCCTCACGCCCCCGCGAACCGCGCACGCGGCGTCGTTTTGCCCTTGCGGCCCTCGGAATCGTTTGGCAGGCTCGCGGCACCATGAAGACTCCTGCTCCCTACACCGACATCCACTGCCATGTCCTGCCCGGCATCGACGACGGTGCAGAGGACGAGCGCGAGGCGATCGCCATGGCCGAGGCCGCCTGGCAGGACGGTGCGGCGACGGTGATCGCCACGCCCCACCAGCTCGGCGGCAACGCCCATGTCAAGCCGGCGACGATCCGCGCCGCCGTCGAATCGCTCAACGAGGCGCTTGCACGGGCGGGCATCGGCCTGCAGGTGCTGCCGGGGGCCGACGTCCGCATCGAGCCGGAGCTGCCGGGGCTCCTCAGGCGCGGCGAAGTCGTCACGCTCGCCGATCGGGGGCGGCACGTCCTTCTCGAGCTTCCCCATGATGTCTATTTCCCCTTGGACGACCTGCTTGCCTCGTTGGCCAAACAGGGCCTGACGGGAGTGCTGTCGCATCCGGAGCGGAACAAGGGGATGCAGGCCCGTCTGGAAACGGTGGAGGAGGTCGTCCGGGCCGGCGGCCTCATCCAGATCACCGCCGGCAGCCTCACTGGTGGGTTTGGCCGTTCCGCGAAAAAGATGGCGGAATGGTGCATCCGGAAGCGGCTCGTGCATTTCGTGGCCAGCGATGCCCACGACACGACCAGAAGGCCTTTCGGCCTCACGGAGGCCCGGGACGCCGTGGCCGCCCTGGCCGACGCCGAGTTGGCGGATCGGGTGGTCTGCGAGAACCCAGGCCGCCTTGCCGACGGCCTCGAAATCAGCCCCCGGGCGTCGTCCAGGGCCGCCTCCCGGCCCCCGAGCCGGCGGCAGGGCTGGTTCTTCGGATTCGCCGGCTGAGAGGTGCCGAGAATTTCGTCAAGCGGAACAACCTGCCACGCCGATAAACCCGGTGATTAGGAAAAAACCCCCGAGGTCCCCAGGGTCGGGGTGCGTCGAACGCCCCGTTCGGTCGCACGATTTTCGGCGACGGGCGGGAAAAATCAAACAAGGGTCAGCGACCATGGTTCGGCACGTATCGATGAGGAGACTTGGCGTGGTGGCGTGCATGCTCGGCATGTGCGGCCAGCCTCTTGCCTGCATGGCGGACTCCGTGCAGCCTGCCGCGGCTGCCGCTCACGTCGAGGACGTGGTGATCGGCGAAGCAGGACTTCTCGTTGGCCATGTCAGCAACGAATCGGGACAGCCTTTGCCCTCCCGGCCCGTCGAGGTCGTGTTCGCCGGTGGCGTAGTCGCTGCCACCCAGACCGACGCCACCGGCAATTTCCGCGTCTCGGGTCTTCGTGAGGGCGTCCATCAAATTCGCTCCGGCGCGACCACATCGAGCCACCGGTTGTGGCCCAAGGAGGCGGCTCCGCCTCAGGTGCAGCAGGTGGCCCATGTGAGCTGCACCGAGGACTGCCCGCCCCCGAAGCGGAATCCGAATCCGCCCCGCCGGGGGCTGTTCGCACAGGCCTTCGCGACCTATCCGGTGGGGACCGTGGCGCTCATTGGCGCGGGGATCGGAGCGGCGATCGCCATCCCGATCGCGACATCGCAAAAGCCTGCCAGTCCGTGATTTTCCAACGACGTTTCTTCGCAGTCCCTCCGGGGGGGGCTGCATGGCCCCCGCGGGCTGCCGAATGCGGGGAAGATGGGCTGACTTGCAGCGGAAAAGAGCCGTAGCATCGGAACGGGGATTTTCGCTACATCCCCTGGCTGTGAACGCGAGAACGTCGATTGACGTTCCATCGGCCGTCCACCGCTCCCGCACGCCGGTAGCCCGATGTCGCTCTCCCCACGGTTGCTCCTCGTCCCGCTGCTCTTGGCAGCGCTTCCGGGTGTGGGCTGCGCCGGCCGTGTGGTCAAGGCTTCCCGGATGCCGGCCCACTATCAGGCGGCCGACATCAGCAACGCCAGAACGGCTGACCTGGGACGGCTTTCCACGCTGACGGCTTCGAGCGACGTGCTCGGGCCGCAGGACGTCATCGACGTCACGATCTCGAGCGGCCTCGAGGCCCCCGGCCAGATCGCTCCCGTGCCGGTTCGCCTCGACGACCAGGGGGTGGCGACGATCGCGCTCGTGGGTCCCGTGCGGCTCGTCGGCCTCGAACCCTTCGCGGCCGAGCAGGTGATCGCGGAGGCCGCCGTCGCGAGGCAACTCTTCCGATCCCCGCAGGTCACCGTCACGATGCGGAAAAAAGCGGTCAATCGTGTCACGGTGATCGGTGCCGTCGAAAAACAGGGAGTCCAGGAACTGCCGCGGGGGCAGAGCACGCTGCTATCGGCGCTCGTCTCGGCTGGATCGCTCAACAAGAGCGCCGGCACCGTGATCGAGGTGCGGCGGCACTCGCGAACCCTTCCGCGACCACTGGCTGCGAACGGCGGCACGCCCGCCGGCGCGGACGAGGGGGTTCGCCCCGCAGCCGCGGTCTCCGACCCCGGCGGCCCGATGCCGCTTCCGTCCCCTGACGCGGTCGGAAGCCCGGACGACGTCATGCGGATCGACCTCGCGGATCTCGATCCCGCGAGCGGCCGCGACGTGGAGCTTCGCGACGGCGACATCGTTCGCGTCGAAACCAGGGATCCCGTCCCCGTCAACGTCATCGGCCTCGTTCGCAAGCCCGGGCAGTACGAGATGCCGGTGAACAAGCCGCTGCGGCTTCTCGACGCGATCGCCATGGCCGGTGAGCGGAGCAATCCGTGGGCCGACAAGATCATCGTCACGAGGCACGTGAGCGGCGAGCAGGATCCAGTCGTGATCGAGACGAGCCTCGCCGAGGCGAAGCGAGAAGATGCGGCGAACCTCAGGCTCTCTCCCGGCGACGTCGTGAGCATCGAGGAGACGCCGCAGACGACGATGAACTACATCATCACCAACATCTTCCGCTTCGGCTTCGCAGCCAGCGTGCCGATGTTCTGACCCGCGCGCGGGCCCCGACCGGGAAAGGCAGTCCATGATCGAGAGCGAAGCCGTGATGGGAGATCCCCAGGAGCTGCCCGTCCAGCGGGTGGTGCGGCTGCTGCACCTGCTCTGGCGGCGCCGGCTCGTGCTGGCGAGTTTCCTCGCCGTGAGCCTTGGCCTCGGCGGGCTCTACTACGCCACCGCCGAGCGGATCTTCGAGGCCACGGCCGAGATTCTCGTGGTGGACGCTCAGCGGGAGTCGCTGCGGACGTCGCTCGTCGCGGGCCGTGACGAGCTCACGGCGATGGCGACCTACGAGAAGCTGCTCGCGAGCCCGCTCGTGCTCCAGCAGGCGGCGGCGCTCCTGGAGCCCGCGCAGAAGGCGCTCCTGGGGGGCCAGGATTCGGAACGAGTCGCCACGCGGATCGCGGAGGCGCTCAGGATTCGTGGCGTGCGGCAGACGAACGTGATCGAGCTGCGGTTCCGCGCGCCGCAGCCCGAACTGACCGTGGCCGTCCTCGGCGCCGTGGTGCAGGCGTATGCCCGGTTCATGGAGGAGTCGCACAAGGGCAAGGCCGGCACGCTCGTCGAGA
>JBILVW010000253.1:0-4762 GCA_044370205.1 Pirellulales bacterium
GACGCTCACCAAGGAAAAGAAGTTGGTCGATGCGAAGATCCAGGACAAGCAGGGGGAGTATCTCGCGATCCGCGAGCGGGTCGGTGACCTCGGCATCAAGAGCGAGGGCAAACACGCCCATCCGCTCGTGGAGCGGGCGATCCAGCTCAATGCCGCGCTCGTCGAGACGCAGAAGAAGCGGCTCACGCTCCAATCCACGCACTACGCGCTCGTCGAGTCGATGCGGCGGGGGGACGATCTCCGCAAGAGTCTGATGGCGATCGAGGAGACGCTCGGCAAGGAGGTGTTCCTCGAGTCGATGGGGCTCGGGGGACGGGACAGGGAGACCCGCGTCTCGCTCGAGAAGCAGCTCATCGAAGACCGTGCCCAGTTGGAAACAATGCTCGAATACTACGGCGACAACCACCCGAAGGTCATCGAGCGACGGAAGAAGATCGGCCAGGTCGAGGCGTACCTGAAGCAGTTCGACGGTTTTGGCGACGGTCCCGTGCTCGGCGAGGATGCCGCCGCGGTCGCCCGGACGGTGGAGCAGATCCTGCGGCAGAGGCTCGAGGCCACGAGCCGCCACGAGGTAGGGCTGCAGGATGGCTACGAAAGGGCGAAGCGGGAGTCGATCGGATTCGCGAACGAGATCGCGAAGCTCGACATCGTGGAGCACGACCTGCGGTGGCTGCGGGAGCTGCGCAACACGATCCTCGGCCAGATCGCGAGCATCGACCTCCGCCAGGAGCACGGCGGCGTCAACACGACCGTCGTGCGGGAGGCCGTCGTGCCGCTGAGCCCGGTCTCCCCGCGGCTGAAGTTTGCGGCGCTGCTATCCGCGGCCGCAGGGCTGGCCGCAGGCGCGGCTTTCGTCCTGGCGATCGACAGCCTCGACGACCGCGTGCGGTCGCCTGCCGACCTCGAGAGCCGGTTCGGGCTGCGGGCGCTCGCGACGATTCCCTGGCTCGAGAGCGACACGAATGAGGCGGTTGGCGAGGCGGTCACGGGCCTCGAGGCGGCGCACATGTGGCAGGGATCCTCCGATGCTGCGAGTGAGGGCTTCCGCACGCTGCGGACGGTCATCGTCATGGGCGACGGCGACGCGAGACGGGTATCGCTGACGAGCTCCGAGCCGAGTGACGGCAAGACGACCGTGAGCGTCAACCTTGCGATCGCCTACCAACAGTCCGGCAAGCGGGTGCTGCTGATCGACGGCGACATGCGGAAGCCGGGGCTTACCACGCTCATCGGCGCGCGATCCCGGCAGGGGCTCGCGGAGATTCTCGCGAGTACGGGCCCGATCGCCGAGGTGGCCTCCTCGGCGATCTGTCGCTCGGGCGAAGTGCCGATCGACATCATCCCCTCAGGACGCAGGCCCGCGAACCCCGGGGAACTGCTCCTGGGGGGACGGTTCCCCGATCTCTTGGGCTGGGCCGAGACGGTCTACGACCAGGTGATCATCGATTCGCCGCCGGTGCTGGCGGGGACCGATGCCGCCGCCATCGGCCGTGTGAGCGACGCCACGGTAATGGTCATCCGTCCCGAGAAGAACCGCAGGAACGCGATCCGCAAGGCCGTCGATACGCTGCGTGCCCTCGGGACCACGCTGTCGGGAGCCGTCATCAACGCGGTCGGCCTCGACGAGCAGGGCTACGGCTACGGCTACGGCTACGGCTACGGGCACGGGTACGGGTACGGGTACGGTACGCCGTACGGAGAGGATG
This sequence comes from Pirellulales bacterium, assembly GCA_044370205.1. GTDB lineage: Bacteria > Planctomycetota > Planctomycetia > Pirellulales > UBA1268 > QWPN01. The sequence goes on from JBILVW010000253.1 coordinate 1,707, forward strand.
AGGAGCCGGGCGGCGATGAGTCCGACCAGCAGGCCGAGGACTCCGATGTCGCCGTCCAGATGAAGCCCACCCCCAGCCGCCCGTCCGACGGCACGTCGCCCGGCGCGAGGGCGGCGTGATGCCCGCTGCGACGGTCCGGCAGACGCGGCCGCATCGCGTGCGTGCGCCGCAGCCCGCCCCTGTCGATCCACTCGGGCGTCTCGAAGCCGGCTGCTTCGACCTGGCGGTCGTGCTGGCGGTCGTCGTAACGCCGCTGGCGATGGGGGGCCGTCATCCACTCGGCCAGGCCGTCCTCACGGCGGCCGCGATTGCCGCCGCGGTGTCGTGGACGATCCGCGCCTGCCGCAGCGACGGTATCTGGCGATGCAGCGTGGTGGATGGGCTGGTCGTCGCCGGATTGTCGATCGGCTCGCTCCAGGTGCTGTCCCTGCCGCGGGCGTGGATCGGGGCGATCTCGCCACGGCTCCTCCCCCTGCTGCCGTCTCTCGACGGCGGTCCGCGGAGTCTGGGCGGCTGGGACCAGCTCTCGTTCGCACCCGGGGAGACGATCGCGTGCCTGGGAATCCTTCTGGCGCAGGGCGTGTTTGCGGCCGTGCTGGTGCAGCGGATCCGATCCGTGCGCGACGCGGACCGCGTCCTCGGGGTGATCGCATGGGCGGTCGGGATCCTGGCGGCGCTCGGGATCGTGCAATACCTCTTCGGCAACGGCCGCTACCTCTGGGTCTACGAGTTCGCCCACAACGAGGCCGGTGGCGCGGTGAAGGGGACGTTCACCAACCGCAACCACTTCGCGGGCTTCCTCGCCATCGGGTGCGGCACCGTGCTCGCCCGGGCGCTCGCCGTCTCGACGCACCCGGCCGAACGGTGGAGCGAACGGGACCGGATCGGCGGCTGGCTGCTCCTGGCCGTGGTCGCCTTCGCCACCGTTTCGTCGCTTTCGCGGGGCGGCTGCCTGGCGGCTGTGGTCGCGGGCGTGGTCGGCTTCGTGTGCCTGGCGCGAACGGCCGCCTGGCGGATTCCATCCATCGTCGGCCTCGTGGCAGCCGGAGGCCTCGCCGCGGCCGCCCTGGGCATCCACGGCTGGGATCGGTTCATCGGTCGCTTCGGGGGGTTCCACGACGACGGATCCGCGAGTGGATTCGGGAGGTGGGGAATTTGGCGTGCGGCCTGCCACATCATCGCGGAGTTCCCCTGGCTCGGCACGGGCGCCGGCAGTCATGCCGACGTCGCACCGCTCGCCATGCCCCCGACGGGTGAGATCATCTTTACGCACGCCGAAAACAGCTACTTGAACATCGGGGTGGAGGCCGGGATCGTGGGTCTCGCCGTCGCCCTGGTGGCGGTCGTGGCGGGCATCTTCGGAGCGGTCGCGTTGGTGGTGCGCGGCGATCAGCGGGAGCGGACCGTCGGTGCGGCTGCCGCGGCTGGGCTCGCGGCCGGCGTGGCCCACGGCCTCGCTGACTTCACCTGGTACGTGCCGGCCTGTTCCACGCTGCTCATGACGCTCGGGGCATGCGCGGTGTCGCTGGCGCCGCGGCGGACTGCATGGCTGCCGGTGGCCGACCTCCGGCTGGGCCCTGCGGCGTCGCTCGTCGGCGGTATCGGCGTGGCCATCCTGCTGTGCGGCAGCGGCGTGAGGCAGATCGCAGCCGCCCGCGCGGAGTTCTGCTGGGAACGGTCGATCAAGCTTGGCCGGGAGATCGAGACGGCCTCGTCGGCCCCGGCCGCACGGCGCGACACCGCGGCTCCCGAGCAGCCGACCGGGCTGCTCGAGAAGCTCGATTCCCGCATCGTGGAACTCGAACGCTGCACGGCGCTGCGGCCCGATCATCCGCGGGCCCACTCGGCCCTCGCCTTGGCCCGGCTCGAGCGGTTCGGACGGTCGCGGGCGGCAGCCGGGAAGTCGCTGGGGCTGATTGACATCCGTCTGGCCGCAGGAAAAGGTGGGTTTGCCACCCACGCGGATTTGGTCGCCTGGGTTCGTCGCGCCACCGCGCCCCACTCGGCCGATCTCGAACTGGCTCTCACCGACGCCGTGGAGGCGATCCGAATCTCGCCGCTGACCGGCGAGGCGTGGTGCGTCGTCGCCCAGCTGGCGTTTCTCGCCGGACGGCCGGAGGCGAGCGCCGGCTTCGTCGCGCAGGCCTTGCTCGCGCGGCCGAACGACTCGCTCGTGCTCTTCGAGGGGGCGAACCAGGCGGCGATCGACGGCGACGGAGACACAGCCGCCCGGCTCTGGCGGGCCAGCTTCGCGGCCGACCGGCGACAACGGGCGCGGATCATCGGCGTGCTCGCGCCGATGATCACGTCCGGCGAGGCATGCGAACTGCTCGCCCCCGACCTCGACGGACTGCGGGCGATCGAGGCGGCATGGGCGGTTCGTGAGCGGCCTGAGGACCTGAAGAAGGTGCGGGAGCTTCGGCGGGCCGCGACGTTCGCGGCGGCGGAAGGGAAGCGGACGAATCCGAAGGCGGCTTGCCGGCTGCTCATGGAGGCCGCGCTGCTCGAACAGCGGCTCGGCAGGTTGGCCGAGGCGCGGGCCACGCTGGCAGCGGCGATCCGGATCGATCCGTCCTCCTACGATGTGCATCGGGCGGCGGCCGACGCCGCGCTGGCCGCCGAGGACTGGGCCGTGGCCGGCAGGGAACTCGAATGGTGTCTCCTGCGGCGGCCGGACAGTCGCGAGCTCAAGGAAAAGATGGAGAAACTCCGGGCTCGGCGGGACGAGGGGGGCCTGGAGTCAGCGGTCGTTCCACCGGCGCTGCCGCGGCGCTGAGGTGCGACACAGAAAAAGGGGAGGCAGACTGAAGAAAGTGTTCCGGTCGTGACGATTCTAGGGACAGGCGTGATGCCAGGACCCAGGATCAAACATGACCATCCAGACCACGACCGTGCTTTCGACACCATTGAAGGCGTTCGCCTCATGGTCCAGGTTCGATGCCGCCCGCGCGGCCGTCAACCTCGGCGGGCTCGCGGTCGCGATGCTCGCCGCCTTCCTCGTGCGGTTCGACTGGCGGCTCGACGACTTCGAGCTGACTGTCTTCAGTTCGTCGCTG
>JBILVW010000247.1:0-4856 GCA_044370205.1 Pirellulales bacterium
CGGCTTCTTTATCGAACGGTGGCGGACCGGCAAGCCGCCGGCCGTCGACCGCGACCGGGTCTACCTGACCTATGCCAAGTATCCCAACGACGCGAAGGCCTGGCCGTTCAAGATCCGCGATCGGCGGGATCGGGCGCTCGAGGTGCTGACGATCCTCCCCGAGCCGGCGACGGTGCGGCTGCCCGGCCGCGACATCGAATACGAGGCGCCGGCCGGGCTGCACGTGCAGCAGTTCCCCGTCACCCCGGGCCCCGTGATCGCGGAGGTGGTCCGCGGCGGCAAGGTGGCGGTGCGGCTCGAGAGCCCCGAGCCGATCACCGACCGCCCGTTCCGCCAAGACGTCGGCCTGGTCTGCTGGTCCACGGAGGAGGAGCGGCACTGGAAGGCCGACTTCGGCGACAAGCCGATGCTGCGGTATGCCGAATACGGCGATGCCGACGGCGACGGGATGCCCAACTGGTTCGAGATGTACTGGTTCACGAAGGACCGCGGGTTCAAGCCGGAAGCTTCGGATGACCCGGATGAATTGCTCGACGGCCCCAAGCAGCACCCCGTCACGCGGTGGCTCGACCTCTCCACGCAGACGCTCGCCGATCCGAAGGACGATCCCGACGCCGACCGCCGCTCCAATCTCCAGGAATATCGCGACGGAACCGATCCGACCGTGCCGGAGCGGGCGGCGGCGCCGCAGCCGGGGCTCTAGCTGTCCGTGGAAAAAGCCTTCCATGGCCTTTTTCCACTTGGTCGAGCGCGGGAAACGCCGAGGGTTTCCCGGGTCGACGGCCATCGCATCGTGCTCGGGCAGACTTCTTCCACAGTCTGCCGAGGCGGCCTTTCCGCTAGGCGCTGGCACAGGACTCGAGCAGCATGTCGCAGAAGGCCTTTTCGTGGGGCGGCTGGAAGCGGGCGCGGCGGACGAAAAGTTCGATGCTCTCGTGCCCGAAGAGCCGCGAGAGATCGTGGAACACCAGCTGGCTGCGGCCGTCGCCGGCGAACCGTTTCATCGCCACCGGGCTCATCGACACGACGGCCACCCCGAATCCCATCTGCACGTAGTCGAGCAACAGCTCCTTCGTGTTGGCCTCCATCACCACCTGCAGCCCGGCCCGCAGGCCGGCGGCGGTAAACACCTCGTCGAACCGCCTGCGGGCATTCGTGCCGGCCCCGGGGATCACGAAGGGCTGCCGGGCGATCGTCTTGAGCGAGAGCCGCGTGGCCCGGGCGAGCGCGTGATCGTTGCGGCAGATGAAGACGAACGGATACCGCGTCAACCGCTCGGTACGGAGCGACGGGATCGTGCTCTCGTCGAGCCGGCCGGCGACGGCCATGTCAACCTCCCCCTTCTCCACCAGTTCGATGCAGGCGGCCGAGCCGCGGTCGAAGAGCCGCAGCTCCACGTCGGGATTGTCGGTGCGGAACCGGTCGAGCGGCTTGGGCAGCTCGCTGGTGAGCGGCATGTTGGGCGCAGCGAGCGAGAGCTGCTTCCGGGCCTGCTCCGGAGGCTCGGAAAACGTCCGCATCAGTTCGTCGAAGCCCTTCACGAGCGGCGTGGCCATGTTGAGCAGCAACTGGCCGCGATCGGTGAACACGAGCCTTCGGCCTTCGGTGTGCACGAGCTCACAGTCGAACGCCTTCTCGAGCGCCCGCACCTGCTGCCAGACGCTCGGCACCGACAGCTCGAGCTTCTCGGCCACGGCAGCGAAGCTGCCGGCCTTGGCCAATTCAACGAAGGCCCTGAGTTGCCGAAACCGCAACTGTTTGAATCGCCGCATCTCCATGATGGGCCGCGAACATGCGCGGCTCCTGCCCGATCCACCTCGTTGAATCATCCGGACGTTGACTGTACCACCCTTGCACGCCTGCCGCCGCCAAGTTACGCGCTGTGTAAAAAGTTTTTCAAAAAACCGGCCGCGTCATCACTGCACAGCTCGCAGCATCCTGCGTCCCCCCGCGGACTGCCTGCTGGGTGCCCGACGGCGGCTCGAGGAGCTTGTTTTGCCCTGCAAAACCAGCCGTTCTTTCGAGGATGAGCGCGTTGCACATTCGTTTACAAGTTCGTTGACCCCGAACGCCTCGTGCGGCCGTCGCAGATCCTGTAGTCTGCGAAACTGTGGGGCTGGGAGCCCGCCACGGAAACCCAAATTGAATTCCTTCTGCCGTTTGTGCGGGGGTCAACCTCGATGTTCCGACCATTCGCCGCCGTACCGTTCGCCGCCTGCTTCGCCCTCTCTCTGCCGTCGGCGGCATTCGCGCAGCAGACGCTTTCGTCGACGGCCGCGACGACCTTCCGCGACGGCGTGGCCGGCTCCGCGACCATCTCGCAGGGCATGCTCATGATCTCGAGCAACGGCGCCCCCGGCACGGGAACGTCGGCGATCACCACCGTGGCATCCGCCACGAATACCAGCACCATCGGCAACGCGATTTTCCTCGACGGCAGTCAGGCGCCGTTCACGTTGTCGCGGAATCTCTCGCTCTCGGGGGCAGGGCAAGCGATCGGGGCGGCGGAAATTCGCGTCAAATGGCATTTTCCGCGGGTACGGGCGGGTTTTGCCCCGCCTGCACACGCTCCACCGGCCTTTGCCCGGAATTTTTTGGGCATCGGCAGAAGTGCCGAGGCAGGGCTCGGAGCCCGAAGTTAGTATTGATGTCGGGGAGCAATTTTTCCCCAGGTGAATTCGGAGGGCGTCGTTCCATGTGCCTTTTTCATCGCTGCTGCGTTCGACTGCTCGCCATCGTGCCGGGCCTCCTCTGCATGATCGCTACCCGCGCGTCTCTGGCCGTCTGCCTGGCGGCCGCGTGCCTCGCCACACTCGGGCCGCGCGGCCTCGCCGCCGATGGTTCGTGGAACGTGAACGCCAACGGTAACTGGTCCACGGCGGGGAGTTGGCTTGGCAACACGATTCCCGGCTCCACCACGGCCACCAACTCGGCCGACATCGCCACGTTCCGTCTGACGATCGCTGCAGCGCGCACAGTTACTGTGGACGCCAACCGCAACATCGGCGGCATCATCTTCTCAAACACGTCGGCCTTCGGCTATACGCTTGCGGGCGGCAACCTCCTGCTCACTAATGGCGGCGTGATCCAACAGACGAGCGCCGCCGGCAGCCACACAGACAACGTCCTCTCCTCCATCGCGATCCAGGGCGACGGCGGCAGTGGCACGTTCACCGCCAGCGGCACGAACGCGGGGAACCAATTGTTGATCAGTGGTAATGTCACGGGCGTCTCGACGGCGGGCAATACGACCACGCTCACGCTCAACGGCGACGGAGGCAGCAACCCAAGCGGCAACGGATCTTTCGCGGGCATCATCAGCGATGGCTCTGGCGGCGGCCGGCTGGCCGTCGTACAGAACGGCGGCGTCTGGCGGAATACGGGGAACCACACGTTTTCGGGCGGCTGGACGCTCAATCAAGGCACGCTGTTGCTCAATGGGGGGGGCGTCGGCACGGGCACGTTTACGATCGCCGGCGGTACGATCGACGTGACGGCGGCCCGCTCCATCAGCAACGCCCAAAACTGGAACGGCGACTTCACGTTCGCCGGGTCGAACACCCTGAATCTCGGCACGGGAGCCGTCGCGCTCGGGTCGAGCCGGACGGTGACGGTCACCTCCTCCACGCTGACCGTCGGCGGCGTGATCTCCGGCGCCGGCTTCGGCATCACGAAGGCCGGCGCGGGCTCGCTCGTGCTGAGCGGCTCCAGCACCTACACGGGGCCGACGGTCATCAACAGCGGCACGCTGAGCGTCAACCGGCTGGCCAACGGCGGCCAGGCCAGCCCGCTCGGTGCCGCGAGCAATGCGGCGGCCAATCTGGTGATCGATGGCGGCGTGCTGGAAATCACCTCGACCAACGCCATCACGGACCGGCTGTTTACGATCGGGTCGCAAGGCGCGACGCTGCGGCTTGATCCTGGCGGCATCGCATCAGCGGGCGTCGCAAACTTCACCAACACGGGGGCCATCGCCTTCTCCGGTTCGGGCAGTCGCACGCTCACCCTCGGATTGGGTACTGTGAGTACAGCGAACGTTATCTCCGGAACGCTCGCCGCGTCGATCGGTGATCCCCAGGGGGGCTCGACGGGCATCGTGACGACGGGTGGAGCCAGTGGACAGAGTGGCATTCGCAGCTGGACGCTCTCGGGCAGCAACAGCTATACGGGCCAAACCACGCTCTCTTCAATCTCCACATTGATCTCTGGGAATGCCAACGCCCTCGGAAACACGAGCAAGATCAACTTCGTCTCGTCCGGTTCCATGTCGGACGCCGGAATTCTCAGTTTCACGGTCGCTCCCGCCCAGGACTATTCGAGCGTCTTCAGCCCGGACGCAAACCAGCGGTATCGGGTGAGCATTGGCCCGGGGGTGTCTACAACGTTCGCGAGCAACCTGACGAGCACCGGCGGCATGTTCGAAAAAATTGGATCCGGCACACTGACGCTTACCGGTTCCAACACTTTCAGTAGTGTGACTATCGGCGGTGGAGCGGGTTCAGCGCTGCAGGTCAGCCGTCCCGAGGCGCTTGGTAGCGGAACGGTGACCATCGGCCACCAAACGGCCTTGGGCTCGACGTCCGCGACGCCGATCACGATCGCGAACCCTGTCCAAAACGCCAACAATGACAATTCCAACTTTCAATTGGGCATCTCCACCGCCACCGGAAATCTCGTCTTCACCGGACCGTGGAGTCTCCGCGCTACCGCTGGTGGTAATTCGATGACGCTCACTGGGCTGACGAGTGTGGATATACAGGGCCCGATCAGTGATCTCGCTAGCAATGCTGGGAGATTCATGTTTCTTGAACTTTCTGCCGGCGAAACGCTGCGTTTGGGTGGCGACAACTCCAATT
>JBILVW010000248.1:0-4848 GCA_044370205.1 Pirellulales bacterium
CCGTGCGAACGAGCGACTCCATCACCGCGGTCGTGCCGAGCGCGGCGGCGAGATCACGGCCGATCGCCCGCACGAAGGTGCCCGACGAACACTCGATGTCGAGGCCGAGCCGCGGCCAGTCGTAGGCCGTGATCTCCAGCCGGTCGATCCGCACGGGCTTCGCAACCAGCTCCACCGGCCGCCCCTTCCGCGCGAGCCGATAGGCCCGCTTGCCGTCCACGTGCACGGCCGAGTAGTCGCAGGGCCGCTGGAGGATGTCGCCGCGGAACGCGACGAGGGCCCGCTCCACCTCCTCGCGGGTCGGCCGCACGGGATCCAGCTCCTCCTCGATCGGCGTCTCGAAGTCGTCAGACGGGCTCGACCGGCCGAGCAGAAAGCTCGCCGTGTAATGCTTCGGCAGGCCGTGCACGAAATCGACGAGCTTGGTCGCATGGCCGACGCACACCACCACGACGCCGCTGGCGAGCGGGTCGAGCGTGCCGGCATGGCCGACCGTCTTCATCCCGAGTTGCTTCGCCACCGCATCGACCACCCGCCGCGACGAGACACCGACGGGCTTGTCAACGGGGATCACACCCGTGAATGGGAAACGCATACAGCTCCGCGATTTCTTCAGGTGTGCGGCCCGCCACGCGGATCCGCTTCCGCAGGCCGGCCGGATCGGCGACGGCCCCCGCCACGAGCCGGTTGAACTTCAGATCGACGACCGCGTCGGTCCGCGAGTGATCGGAGCGGGCGTGCCCCAGCGGAAAACTCACGAGCCCGCCGCCGAGTGTGCCGAGCCGCTCGTGCTCGATGGCCACGCTCGTCGGAATGCCTTCCGGATAGAGCCGGTCGTACTCGGGCCCGCCGTGCTCGATCGTGATCCGGTCGATGAGCGACCTCACATCCGCGCTCGCGATCATGGCGTCGGAGTAGTCGTCGGGGAGGAGCATGAGCGACTCCCAGCCGATCGCATCGCCGCGGACCGCCGCCTCGCGAGCCTTGAGCAGCGTGCGGGCGAGAATGAAGGGGAGCGAGTGGTCGGCCGACTGCCGCGTCGTGGGCGTGCGCTTCGCCGGATCGGCGATGATGGAATAGGCGGGCTCGTAGATCCGCACGCGAATCTCGCGAATGCCGTCGAGCTCGGCCGCCAGGGCCGGGTGGGCCGCGAACAGATCGACGAGCGACTGCAGCGCCCCGGCCGATTGGTGCTCGTAGAGGCCGAGCTTGAAGTGCATCGTGTTGATCGCGAACGCATCGCCCGCCACGCCGAGCTCGAGATCGAACGGGCTCTCGCCATTGGGGCAGGGCTGATTGAGCCGGTAGATGGCCAGCGGGTTGCGAAACACGTCCCGCGGCCCGAGAAACCCGGCCAGCGCCCGGCGGGCAGACATCACCGCCGCCTCCGCCGCCAGCGCCGCCGACGCCCCCTTGGAATCGGAGAGCTGATGGCCGGCGCGGATCGCGCGGAATGGCACGTAATGGGCGACCGCCACTCCGATCGCCGACTCGACCTGATCCTCGGTGCCGCCGAGTGCGGCGGCGTAGGCGGCCGCGCAGGCCACCGTGCCGTGATGCACGTGATCGATGGCGTACTTCCGCAGGGCGAACACCTCCGCGAGCCGGCCGCGAATCTCGTCGATGAGCAGCATGAGCCGCAGCGTCGAGTCGCCATCGAGCCCGGCCTCGCGGGCCGCCGTCACCGCGACCGGATAGAAGTCGTTGTGGCCGAACTCACCGGCGATCCGCCCCTTCGCGGCGTCGTAGCCGAAGTTCGTGCCGTTGGAATCCCACTCCCGCACGGCCGAGGCGTTGGCGGCCACCGCTTTTTCCACCGCGCATGGCCGGGCCGAGCCGAAGCAGATGCCGCCGCGGCTGCCGGCTGCCGGCGGCGTCGCTAGCGCCTCCCGCCGCAACACCGTCGGCGCATTGGCCGCGTGGGCCAGGGCCGACACGCCGCAGCCCACGCTGTCGGCATGAAACTGTTCCAGGCGGGCCAGCGTGGCCGCCCCGATCGGCTGTGGATCACGGAGGAAGTCGAGGCAGTAGCGGGCGAGACCGCGGGCCTGATTCGTGGAGCGGGGCAGGAGCGTGGTCGGATGGTGGGCGTTCATGGCGGCAGGATACACTTCGGCCATGGATCCGACGCAGCTTGGCCCCTACGTGATCCGCTCCCGGCTCGGCCGCGGCGGCATGGGGGCCGTCTACGAGGCCGAAGACACGACCACGGGACGGCTCGTGGCCGTGAAGATGCTGGCCGCGGCGCTTGGCGACGACGTCACGCTCCGCAAGCGGTTCGCCGCGGAGATCGAGACGCTCAAGAATCTGGCGCATCCCGGCATCGTGCGGCTGCTCGCGTTCGGCGAGCAGGACGGGCAGCCCTACTACGCGATGGAACTGGTGCGGGGCCGCACGCTCGACCAGGCTCTGCGGGGCGGCCGGCGATTCAGCTGCGCCGAGACGATCGGCCTGGCCCTCGAGATCACCCGGGCCCTCAAGAGTGCCCACGACCACGGCGTGGTGCATCGCGACATCAAGCCGGCCAATCTGCTGTTCATGGATCAGCCCGCCGATGGCGTGACCGTGAAGCTGGCCGACTTCGGGATCGCGCGGCTGTTCAGCGACGCCGGCCATACCCAGGCCGGCACGATCATCGGCACCGCCGAATACATGGCCCCCGAGCAGGCCGCAGGATCGTCCGTCGATCACCGGGTCGATCTCTACGCCCTCGGCCTCGTGATGTTCGCGATGCTGGCCGGCAGGCCACCGTTTCAGGGCGGTCATGTGATGGAGGTCATCCAGCGGCAGCGGACCGAGCCGCCGCCGCGGGTCTCGGCGCTCGTGCCGAACATCGTTCCCGAACTCGACGACCTGATCGACCGGCTGCTGGCGAAGGATCCGGCGAAGCGGCCTGCCAGCGCCCTATCGCTGGGTCGGCTGCTTTCGGCGATCGACACGAGCCGGCCCGCCACGGAACCCGCGGCGAGCGAGCGCCAGCCGGCGGCCGTCGATCTGTTCGCGCCGACGCTGGCCATCGACGCCGCCGCCCCGGAGCGGCCGCTCGTGATCCCGTCGGCGGCCACCGGGAAACTGGTCGCCCCCGACGCCCCGACCGAGGCGATCGGTGACAGACGGCCGACGAGCGGGGATGGACGGGCGCACCAGCTCACCGAAACCGACGGCGGCGACCAGGCCGCGGACCGCACCATGCGGAACCGGTTCACGACGCTCGAGGAACTGCACCGCGCGACCCAGGCCGAGGCGGCCCGGGCACGACGCCGGGAGTGGCTCATCCGCGGCGTCGCCGCCGCGGCGATCGGGGGCCTCGTCGTAGCCGGCGGGTCGCTGCTCCTGCGACAGCCGACGGCCGACGAGCTGCACGGACGCATCCTGGCCATTGCCGCCGATGAAGAGGCCGACCTGCGGGATGCCGGTCAGCTCATCGATCTGTTCCTCGAACGACACGCCGCGGACCCACGGGCTGCCGCAATCCGATCACTCGCCACCACGCTCGACCTCGACGCTCTGGAGCGGCGGGCCCGCCGGCGGCCGCTGGGTGGGCGGGTGCTGCCGCCGATCGAGCGCGACTACCGGGCGGCGATGGAGCGCGAGGCCGAAAGCCCGGCAGCCTGCTCGGCGGCGCTCGACGCGGTTCTCGACGTGCATGCCCACGCCGCCGAGCCGGGGATGCCGGCCGCCGAACACGAGCTCTGGCTCGCGCTCGCTCGGCGACAGATCGAACGGCTGCGGCCCCTCGTCAATCGCGAACGGGCCGAAGACACGGCCCGCGCCAAGGCGACGCTCGATCAGGCGGCCGCCATCGCGAACGGAGCCGCGACGGCGATCGATCCAGCCAAGCGGGCAGCCCTCGAGGCCCGCCGCCGAGAGCTCCTCGAGAGCGTCGTCGAGATCTACGGTGAGCGGCCCCACATGGCCGCCGTCGTGTCGCGCACCAAAAAACTCCTGAGTGAATCCCAATCCACCGAATCTCCCCCGAGCCCCGCACCATGACCGCCGACGTTCATCCCTCCGCCGTTACCGCATCTCGCCGCACCCGCAGCCACGAGGCCTTCGCCCGGGCCCGACGCCTGATTCCCGGCGGCGTGAATTCGCCGGCCCGCGCCTTTGGCGGCGTGGGCGGCGAGCCGATCTTCTTCACGAGTGCCACCGGTCAACGGCTTACCGACATCGACGGCAACACCTACCTCGACTACATCGGCTCGTGGGGCCCGATGATCCTCGGCCACCGGCACCCGCGGGTGATGGCAGCGATCGAGCGGACGCTCGCCACCGGCACGAGCTATGGCGCCCCGACGGAGGCCGAGAGCGGCCTCGCCGAGTTGATCATCGCCGCAGTGCCGAGCATCGAGAAGGTACGGATGGTGAGCAGCGGCACCGAGGCGGCGATGAGCGCCGTGCGGCTCGCCCGCGGGTTCACCGGCCGCGATCGGATCATCAAGTTCGCGGGCAACTACCACGGACATGTCGACAGCCTGCTCGTGGCCGCGGGGTCGTCGGCCGCCACGCTCGGCGTGCCCAACTCGCCAGGGATCACGGCCGGCACGGCCCAGGACACGATCGTGCTCGACTACAACGAGCCGGAGCAGCTCGAAGACGTGTTTCGCTCGCGCGGCGACACGATCGCTGCGGTGCTCCTCGAGCCGGTGGTGGGCAACATGGGGCTCGTGGTGCCGACCCGGGAGTTTCTCGAAACGGCCCGTCGGCTCACGGCGAAGCACGGCACGCTGCTCGTGTTCGACGAGGTGATGACCGGCTTCCGGCTCGCCTATGGCGGCGCCCAAGAGCTGCTCGGCATCACGCCCGACCTCACGACGCTCGGCAAGATCGTCGGCGGCGGCTTGCCGC
>JBILVW010000250.1:0-4841 GCA_044370205.1 Pirellulales bacterium
GATGCCGGTCACGGCCCGCCCATGCTCGGCGAGCCAGATCGCGAGATCGCCGGTGCCGCAGCCGATGTCGAGCACCCGCGGCCCGATCGCGCCGGCCGCGGCCACGAAGGGTGCCTGCGGCCGGCCGATGTCCCACGGCGCCTTGGGCCGCGCATAGTGGCTGGCAAACACGTCGGGCGAAAGCGCTTGTGGTTCGTTGGACATCGTCCGGCTGACTCGGGTTTGGCTCGTGATTCGCCGCTGCCGCGGATCGTTCACGAGCTGTCGAAGCTACCGCGCCGTCATACTTTCCGGCCAGCAGCCGCTCACCCCTCCCTTTGCCCTTGCGTCGGCGGCGGCAGCGGGGGAAAGTTTGGGTCTCATGCACCTGCTCGCCGCACTCTCGACAACCTGGCCGACCGACTGGCGGGCCGCGCTCACGGCGCTCGTCGTGGTGGTGGCGCTCGGGATGCTGCTCTTCGTGCAGCGGGCCCCCGACATGGTGATGATCGGGGGCGTCGTGCTCCTCATGGCGGCCGGCGTGCTCACGCCCGACGAGGCCCTCAAGGGCATGAGCAACGAGGGCATGCTCACCGTGGCGGCGCTGTTCGTGGTGGCCGCGGCGGTGGAACGCACGGGCGCCTTGGCGGCGATCGTGGATCGCGCCCTCGGCCGGCCGACGTCGCTGGCATCGGCCCAGCTCCGCACGATGGTCGCCCCGGGCATCCTTTCGGCCTTCATGAACAACACGCCCGTCGTGGCGCTGATGGTGCCCGCGATCCGCGACTGGGCGCGGAAGCACCGCCTCTCCGTCTCGAAGCTCCTGATGCCGATGAACGATGCGGTCGTACTCGGCGGCCTCTGCACGCTGATCGGCACGAGCACCAACGTGGTCGTGAGCGGCCTCGTCGAAGACAAGACGGGCCGGGAGCTCGGCATGTTCGACATCACGTGGCTCGGCGTGCCGCTCTTCGCCGCGGGCCTCGTCTACCTCGTCACGGCGAGCAAGTTCCTGCTCAAGGATCGCCAGCCGGCGATGAGCCAGAGCGACGATCCGCGGCAGTATTCGCTGGAGATGCTCGTCGAGCCGGGGAGTCCGCTGGCCGGCCGCACGATCGAGCAGGCGGGCCTGCGACACCTCGACGGCCTGTTCCTCATGGAGATCGACCGCGGCGGCCACGTGATGGCGGCCGTTGCGCCGACCGAGCGGCTCGAGGAGGGCGACCGCCTCGTGTTCGTGGGGGTGATCGACTCCGTGGTCGAGCTGCAGAAGATCCGCGGGCTGCGGCCGGCGACCGACCAGGTGTTCAAGCTCGACGACCCGCGCAGCGAGCGGAAGCTCGTGGAGGCCGTGGTGTCGAACACCTGCCCGCTGGTGGGCCGCACGATCCGCGAGGGGCAGTTTCGCTCGACGTACGGCGCCGTCGTGATCGCCGTGGCCCGCAACGGCGAGCGGCTGCAAATGAAGATCGGCGACATCGCGCTCGAGCCGGGCGACACGCTCCTGCTGGAGGCCGGCCCCGCGTTCCGCGAGCGACAGCGGTCGAGCCGCCATTTCTACCTCGTGAGCGAAGTGAGCGACGCGACCACGCCCCGGCACGACCGGGCCTGGATCGCGCTGACGGTGCTGGCGGCGATGGTGCTCGCGGCGGCGCTCGACCTCGTGCCGATGGTCGCCGCGGCGATGGTGGCGGCCGGCGTCGTCGTGGCCACCCGCTGCATCTCGTCGAGCGAGGCCCGGCGGTCGATCGAATGGGAATCGCTGCTCCTGATCGCGGCGAGCTTCGGCCTGGCCCGGGCGCTCGAGAAAACGGGCCTCGCCGCGGCGATCGCCGATTCCACGATTCAGGCCGCCGGCGACGACCCGCGGGTGGTGCTGGCGGCGATCTACTTCGTGGCAATGCTGTTCACGGAACTCATGAGCAACAACGCCGCGGCGGTGCTCACCTTCCCGATCGCCTGGCAGACGGCGGCCGATCTCGGTGTGAGCCCGATGCCCTTCGTCATGGCCATCACGGTCGCCGCCAGCTGCGGCTTCGCGACCCCGATGGGCTATCAGACCAACCTCATGGTCTACGGCCCCGGCGGCTACAAATTCAGCGACTACATGCGGTTTGGCGGGCCGCTCAACCTGCTCGTGATGGCGATCACCGTCGCCCTCGCCCCGCTGATCTGGCCCTTTCGGCCGTGAAACCTTCCAAATCCGCGGTCGCGGACGTAGTCTGGCGGGTTGGTTTTGCCCGCCTTTTCCCGGCCCGCCTTTGGCATGAGCGACATTCTGTTCCAGTACTACGCCGTCAATCCCACGACGTGGTTCTACCTGTCGTCGCTCCTGGCGATCGCGCTGTTCTTCAAGTTCAACCGGGTGTGGAGCATCCGCAACGTCGATCTCCTCGGACTGATCCTCCTGGCGCCGGGCCTGCTGGCCGTCGAGTACGGCAATTTCAAGGCCAGCGAACCGACGCTCGAGCTCGGCTTTCTCTGGCTGTTCGCCGTCTCGGGACTGTTCCTCCTGCGGATGCTCTTCGATTCGACGATGGTGCGGCGGCCGATGCTCGAGCCGAACCTGTCCACGGGCGGGCTCGTGTTCCTCGGAATCTCGCTGCTCGTGTTTCTGCTGGCCAACGTGATCACCAAGCGGCCACAGCGGGACGACGTGGCCGTGGCGGCGACCGCCGACCGGCTGCGGGCAGGCGAGGCCAACGTGGATGCCGATCAGCTCGCGAAGCTTGGCCCCGGCTATCCGCTGCTCTTCCTCCTGCCGCAGATCTCCACGCAGCGGATCTTCTCGGCCGACGCCGCAGCGGCGCCGGTGGCCGGTGATGCCACGCGGCGGCTGGCCCATGAGACGACCGCCCGCACGATGGCGATCGTCTCGCAGCTGGCGATCGTGTCGGGCATGATCGTGATCGCCTGGCGGCACTTCGGGAACGTGCGGCCGGGAATCGCGGCGGCAGTGCTCTACCTGCTCCTGCCGTACACCGCCACGATGACCGGCCGCGTCGATCACGTGTTGCCCGGCGCGCTCGTCGTCTGGGCTGTGGCGGCCTACCGCAGCCCGTTCATCGCCGGTGCCCTCATCGGACTGGCGATCGGCACGATCTATTATCCGGTGTTCCTCCTGCCGCTCTGGTGCAGCTTCTACTGGGAGCGGGGCGTACGGCGGTTCGCGCTCGGCGTGGCGACGGCCCTCGCCGTGCTCGTGGTCGGGCTCTGGTTCACGTCCCCGGATGCCACCGTGTTCATCGGGCAGCTGCGGCAGATGTTCGGCTGGATTTTGCCCAGCGAGGTGACGCTCGAGGGCTTCTGGTCGCTGCCGTCCTACGACCCCGTCTTCCGGCTCCCGGTGCTCGCGGCCTTCGTGGCGATGATCGCCACGCTCGCGATCTGGCCCGCCCCCAAGAACCTCGGCACGCTGATGAGCTGCTCGGCGGCGGTGCTGCTCGGCAGCCAGTTTTGGAAGGCCCACGACGGCGGCCTGTTCATGGCCTGGTATCTGCCGGTGCTGCTACTCGTGGTGTTTCGGCCCAATCTCGAGAACCGCGTCGCCACGCTCGTGCTCGACTCCGCCTGGTTTCCGAAGCGCCGCCGCCCCACGGCGGCCCTCGCCGGCGACCGTGCCGCGTAGGCAGGGACAGATCCGGCTTGCCGATACAAGCCCCCATGCGCAAGCAGGGGGATCAATGCGGCCGCAAGCAGACCAAACACCGTCGAAGCCGAAGCGACGCCCATCATCCCCCGGTTTGCGCCTGGGGGCTTTCATGGAGAGAAACGCCTTCGTCGTGCACTGAACCCAGCCGCAGGACCTTCATCCGCGGCGGAGATCGACGTCGGGCGGCGGAACGGCCTGGGCGGCGAGCCACTCACGCCAGGCGGCGACGTCCCACTGGAAGTTCGCTCCCGTGAGCTTCACGAGCGCCTCGAGCACCTGCTCGTTGCGGGCCTTCACCTTGACGGGCTTGGGGCCGCCCCCCATCGAGAGGCCGCTGCCGGAAGGCGTGAACGTCACCGACATCGAGCCGGGCTGCCCTCCCTGTCCCGGCATCGTGACATGCTGCGTCTCAAGGCTCGCGATGAGCGCCGGGGCGACCGACGGCACGCCGATCCGGCCGAGCGCCTCGGCGGCCCGGTTGACCTGCGCGTTGTCGCTGCTGGCAAGCGCCGCTGCCAGCCGCGGCGCGGCGACTTCCGGCGCGATCGCGGCGATCTGCTCGGCGGCGGCGATCCGCGTCTCGGGATCGGGGTGGTCGAGCGCCACGGTGACCAGCATCGCGAAGGCGTCCTGGGAGCGGATCCGGCCGAGGGCCTCGACGAGCAGCCCACGCACCCGCTGCGCGGGCTCCTTCGCGAGCAGTGCCGACACGGCCGGCACCGCCGCGGCGTCTGAGAGTTCGCGCAGCTCCTCGGCGGCCTGCTCGGCTTCTTCGGGACGGTCGAGCCGGCTACGCAGCTTTTCGATACGGGCCTTCCACTCGCGGGCCGTGGCGGCCTCGCGATCGGCCCGCTCCAGCAGTTCGATCTCCTGACGCGTCCGCCAGCCGCCGTCGTGACGAGACAGCCCGAGCTTCGCCATCCGCTCGGCATGCGAAGGCACCGCGGCCGTCTCGTCGGCGGCGACCGCAGCGCCGGCGAAGAAGCCCAGGCACACGCAACTGAGAAGAAGGTGGGGCTTCATAGACATTTCATCGACTCAGCAACATCCAGACCGTCAGGATTCTACCGCCGCCATGGAATCCCCCGGCTTGCGCCTGGGGGCTTGGATGGGAAGGGAGCACCACCGTGCCATAAAAGCCCCCATGCGCAAGCAGGGGGATGATGCGGCGTCCATCCCGAAGCGGACCGCATTATCCCCCGGCTTGCGC
>JBILVW010000249.1:0-4841 GCA_044370205.1 Pirellulales bacterium
CGCGGTGCTCCAGGTGTCGTAGGTACACGCGAGGCCGGCGCCAGCTTTCGAGGCCGCCGAACCCGACAGCACTGTGACGCCCCCCTGCCGGCCCAAATCGATGAACGCCCCGCGCGTCGTCGTATTCGCACCTGTTGAGTAGTTAGGATCACCTGGGTTCAGGATCGTGCCTCCGAGCGAACGAACGAAGATGTCCGGATCAAAAATCCGCACATCAAAAGCGATCACGTTCGTGAGCACGACGTCCTCGCCCTCCCGTCCGCTGGCCGAGTCGAATGTCGTGCCTGCGGTAGCCGTTGAAAAGCCGACGTTCCAGGCCCCGTGCAGGAACCGATTCTCCCGCAGTGTCAGATCCCCAAGGGTATTCGGCACAAACACGCCACCCCCGAGCGGCCGCAGCGAAATGTCGTAGAGAATGAATAGGTCGGGGACCGTGCCGACGATCTGGTTCGTGGCCGGGCTCGGCGGAGCATGAAAGGGGGCAGCACCGACGTACCCCTCGACGAGTAACTGGCGGCGATAGAGCGTGTGCAGATTCAGACCGGCAACCGTTTGCGCGGCGGCGGGTGACGGGCGGCAGAACCAGACAACCTCGGCCGTCGAGGACTCGATCTGGCGGTCTGTGCCACTGACGACATACCGACCCTGAAAAGGCGGGCCGCCTGACTGAGTCGTAAACAGAAGGACGTCATCGACATCAGCAAGGAGTGAGGAAGTAGCATTGGCGGTCGCGTCAACGAGCGGCCCCTCGATCATCTCGAAGTAGCCCGCATTGCCATCGGGGCTGAGCGGCGGCCGCAGCGGGGCGGTGACGCCTGCCAGGTCTCGCCGCAAACGGCTCGCGGTCATCCGCATCCGATTCGTCATGTCAACGATCGATTGCGCGTCTGACGCGGTGCCTCCGAAGGTTCCAAACAGCGTGGCCACCGCGGCCATGACCGACAGGGCGATGGTCGAGGCGACCAACAGCTCCGTCAGGCTGAAGCCGCGCCGGGATGCCGTGCACTCGATGGGCTGCGTCAGGGGCGGATGATGGCGTGAGGTCATGGGTGAGACTCGCTCAGTCGATATACCGCTTCAGCCGAATGCAGTCGCGGACGTTCCAATCCTGGCCGGCGACATAACCCACCGGGATCGAGCGATCGACGATCGTGAACAGCCGTTTCGTGACCGGCGGTGGCGCATTGGGTGAGCTGTCCGTGATCCTTACCGACACCCAGACGGCGAACACGTTTGACCGTACCGTTGCAGAGTTCGCTAGGCGAATGGACTGGCTCGCGGCCAGGAATGGATTGAGGCCTCGCGGATCGGTTGCCGCGATCGGCGGCATCGAGAGTTGATGCGTGCCCGAATTATTCAGCGACAGCAAATGGCCGATCGTCCGGGCGGGGTTGCTCGTCGTTGCCGTCATGAAGGGGTTGGTTCCGGAGGGACTGCCCGTCAATCCGGCCCACACGATCGAGTCGGTCGGCCCGGTGCCGGTGACGATCGTGTTCACGTTCACCCGACCCGGCTCACGCCACTTGGGCAAGACATTGTGCCCCGGCTCCGAGAACCCAACCGGCTCGATCGTCGTGCCGGTCGCCACGACTGCGTTGCCTGCAAATCGGGTCGGAACATACGTGGCCTCCAGAATCAGGTGGCCAAGTTGCATGCTGCCCGTGGTGGTCGTGTTCGTCAGCCCAAATGGGATGGGAATCGACGTGGTGCTGGTCGCCAAAGAGAAGGTCGGGAACTCAAAGTCGGCGAGCGCCTGATCGGTGCTGAACCTGCCCACGGTGGTGCCGCTGGCGACCAGCGCCAGTTCCGCCTGACTGACGAATGGCCGGTTGGGCCAGTGGAACCATGCCGCTGCGGGTGTACCGACGACATACGGGCCCATGGCCGTATTCGTCGTGCCGCTCCACTGCTGCCGCCAAAAGCCGGCCATCACATGCGTCACTGAGGCCGATGGGGGTACACGACGCGTCGTCGTCAGTGTCAGCGGTGTCGCCGGAGGCATCGTGTTCAGCGTCACCACAGCGGCGTCGACCGGTACATACGGGTTGTCGGCGGCATTCGCCCGAGTCGGATCTGCAAGCCGTTCGAGCGTGACACTACCGCTTGCTGTGAGTGTAAACGCGCCGCTGACGACAGCGTGCCCCGTGACGCCCACGGTGAATTGAGCGGGCGATGCGGAATGCACACAGAGATAGCCATTGGCGGCCACGGGCGCAGCTGCCGTAGTGTTCCCGACCACGTTGACGGTCGCTGATCCACTCACCAAAAACTGGTTTTGGGACGTTGACGCGGGAACAGAGTTGAACTGCACGGCCTGCGCAGCCCCGTAGCGGAGTTGCCAGATCGGTGAAGACCCTGCCAACCGGCCGAGGTCGATGTTCGCACCCCCAATATTCGAGTCCGGCTGCTCGATCGAGGTGTTAACGGCGGTGCCGCTGACCGTAGCCGTACGAGCTGGACGATGAAGCGTGACAAACAGCTGGCGATTGGTCGTCGCGGTATCGTGGAAGGCAGCCGTCTCGGTGATCACGAACTCGGGCCGCTCCGCTCCCCACACCACGGCTCGATCTGACTCTGTGGTTGTCGTGAGCAATCCGTCCACGTTCCAGCCGTTGGCCAGATTCGTGTCGTACTCGAAGCCAGTCAGCCGGGAGTCCTCATCGCGGAAATCGAGCACGTTGGCCGCCCACTGGGCGGCGATCGCCGGGGTAATCGCGGTCGAGGTGCCCGACAAAGCCATCACGAGCGCATAGAGGTCCTTGCAGTATTCGTGCTGCTCGGACAATGCCTGCGGGGTAGTGCCGCTGGCGACGGGTCGATTGATGTTGAAACGGAGCCCGGCGGCTGTCTCGGCAGCCATGACATTTCGCGCAGGCGTCGTGCCGCTGAGCCAGGAAGCTGTGCCGCCGTAGGCCAAGGCCGGCATGAAGCGGGCGTTCGTGACGGGATTTGTGCCCGTCATGAAAAGCTCGATCAGCCTCGCAGGGCCGCCGGTCAACGCCGGGGTATCCCAGCTTTCGGTCGTGATCATGGCGCGAGCCCGCTGAGCGGCATCCTCCAATCCGGCCGCAAGCCGCTGCGGGAGCTGTGGGGCATCGGCGTCACTCGCCCTCAGAATCCGCTCGAGCTCCCCGAGCGTGAACGGATTGTCGTCGTTGTGTCCGGCTGCCGCCGCAGGTCGGCGGGGCATTCCAAACTTCGGCGCCTCTGCATCCAGCCTGATTTCGTACGGATCGTCGATCGCGTCGGTACTCGTTCCACTCCACGTCGGATGGAAAAACGTGAGCTGCGGAGTCACGGCCCCCGAGGTCGGTGCCGTCATCGAAACCTTGGCCCGGGCCTTGAGGTCGGCGAACGTGTTCGTGGTTCCCGCGATCGTCGTGGTGTAGAGCGACTGCGCGGTCGTCTGGCCTCCGAGTGTGTCGTCGCCGACGACGCCGGGAACGGCATTCGAACCCGACCGGCCGAACAACGGCCCGACGACGGGGGGTCGGCGACGCTGGGCATCGCTCGGCGCCGCAGGAGAGAGAGTCGGTGTGCCGTTGAGAAGGAGCGTGGGCCAGACGCCCACAGGGGCAGTCGTGCCTGATCCGGTGAAAGCGGACGTCCCGGACGCAGCTGGCATCGTCGGCTGGCGATTTGCGCCGGAGAACAGTAGCGACGGATCGACATCCGCTGGCCCATAACCCATCCCGAGGGGCACATTCGGCGACGAGCCGTACGGTCCGAGATCCCTGTCGGCCATTCCGGCGGTATTCAGGTTGATGCGTCCATCAAGATCGAGAACCAGGTATGACACCTCGAACCGCAGCGTGCCGCCGTTGGGCGAAGGCCTATCAGGGATGACCGTGCCGGAAACCACGGCCCCCGGCATCCATACGCCATCCGGAATGCCGTCGTTGTCGTTGTCGGCGCCGCCGTTGTAGGCGGCACTGCCCGTCGCACAGAACGAAAGACGGTTCCAGGTTCCACTGAGCTGATTATTCGTGACGCTGGGCCACGCCAGCCATGAGTTTTGATCGTCAGGAGCGTCGTACGGCTCCGGCGTACTTGTGCCTGACACGGGCGTGAATTCGCGGCCATTGATCACGAGATCGAATGGCTGCGTCGGCAGCGGCCGGTTCACAATTGTCGGCAGGCGGGACAGGTAACACGTGGCCGGCACCGTCGTTCCCGCAACGCCCAGGATGCGGAAGCTGGCCATCTCACCGACGTCGCCCTGACGCGGCTTCATCGTGAGAATGCGACCATTCAATTCGCTGGACGGTGTCGTACCTGTGAGAGTGGTCAGCGACACGGTAATCACCGGGCCAACCGCACCTGCCGCGACCGAACCGGATCCGATGATGGACGTTCCGTACTTGTCCTCCATCAGATTCTCGAGCGTGCCACTTGTCATCGCAGCGACTGAGCCTCCCGCGGCGGCGGGCGATCCCCTGAGTAACGCCATCAAAGCCTCATCAAGGGCTGCTCGCGGAAGACCTTCGGCCAGCGTTGTCTGTGTCGTGGCGGCTGCATGGGCTCTGGCCGCGGCGCGGGCCCTCAAGGCCACCGTGAGCAGAATGGCCCCGGCGCCAAGGAACAGTGCCAGCATCAGAAGCACGAGCAGCAATAGCATGCCGCGGCGTCGGGCGGCAGCGAGCCGGTCATGGCACAACGGCTTCACGAAAACCCTTTCCATGAGTTGCGTTTTGCCCCTGACATCGACGGCTTCTCTCGTAATAGGATCATCACTCGATCGAGAACGTCTGCTGTGTGATGCTCTGAATGTTCTCGAACCCGATCAGCTGGAGCGTGCCACTGGGTGCCAAAGCCTGGTACATGGTGCCGGGCTCACGAAA
>JBILVW010000251.1:0-4840 GCA_044370205.1 Pirellulales bacterium
GGATAGGAAGCTCTTCGGCACCTCCACGATCGGGTCGCATCCAGTCCGATCAGCTCCGGCGGTTGCTCCTCATGATCCGCCCCGCTCGGCCGACGCTTGCCGAAGTGCCATTGGCCGACCTATCCTTGATTTTGCCCGCAAGGTTCGCGATAGAAACGAGATGCTCGCGCGATCTCGCCACGTCGTCGGCCACGGTCTGCGTGATCTCGACGGCCGCGAGCAGGTTCGCATCGAGGTACTCCTGCAGCACCGCAGGCGACGCCTTGAGGATCGCGGCCCGCCCCGACCGGCCCACGCAGAAGAAGAGATCATCGACGCCGCCCGGGATTCGCAGGGCCTCACCGGCCACCCGCTGCCCTTCCCCTGCCGTGCCGAGATTGGCAGTGAGGCCATGCATGCGATCGGCCGCGGTCCATGCCCGTTCGCAGGCCTCGAGCGCCGCCCGCACGCCGGCGGACGAGCGGCCCACCACGACCACGCGGGCCCCGGCCACTGCGAGATGCCGCGCGAGCACGAGGCCGAATCCAGCCGTGCCTCCCGCCACGATCTCCCGTCTGTCGTGCCAGTTCATTGCATGCGCCTGGGGTTGCGAGCCCCAGTGTTTTCGCTGTGTTGACGTCAAAGCAAGTCGATGAACTCTTGTGTCGACAAGCCCATGTCGTCGATCAACCCGTCCAGGGTGCCACGTTTCAGTGTGCGTCCCTTGTGAACCGGCACGACAATCATCGTGGAACCAAGTTCCGTGGTGCGAACATAGACCGCATGGCTGCCCTTTTGGCGGTCGAAAACGAATCCCGCCTTCTCCGCCACTGCGAGCAATTGCCGGGCCGTTACGGCCGGCAGCCGCGTTATACAGCGACCTCGACCGGCTTGATCAGAAGATCCTCGACCGGAATCGGTTCGCCTCTGGCGGCCAGGCTTTCGAGATAGGCCTCGATCGCTTCGCGGACGTTGGCAACCGCCTCATCCACGGTATCTCCCTCGGAGTGGCAGCCCTTGAGGCTGGGGCAAAACGCGTGGAAGCCGCCCTCCGCTCCGCGTTCGAGAACCACCGTAAAACGATGTTTGTTCATCGCTTCGCCTCGGTTGATCGATGCCCACAGCCGGTCGCGGCTCTCTCCGAGTATACCGTCAAGAGGCGGGAGTGAGAGATCCAAGGGACCTTGGCTTGCTCACGGACGGTTGCCCTCTCCCATCACGAAGGCGTGTCGCACGAGCACCGTGACGGCTTGGCCCGAAGTCGCGATGAGTTGGATTCGTCCGGGCGTCGAGAAATCGATCGTCTTGACCTCGTCGAAACCCTCGGGCACGCGCACGGCGCCTTGGGCGTAGCGGATCTCGGTCGGCCGGGCGGCGTCGAGCGTGATGGCCGTGCGCACGCCCTGCTTCGAGAGCACATTCGGCTCGATCGAGGGCATGAGGCCGTCGGCGAAGAAGGCGCACACGTCTTCGATGCCGAGGCAGTTGTTGCGGCCGAGCCAGGGCACGCCGTGGCGGCCATGGTTTTCGATCCAGAACACCGTCGTGGGGAGCACGCGGGCGTCGCGGATCGCGAACCAGGCCCAGTGGTCCTGCGTGTTGACGGCGGCCGTCCAGGCCGGGCCGCCGCCGAGCTTGGCTTCGTCGGCGACGAGGGCGAGCAGGTCGGCATAGCCGCGCCGCGTGGGAAACCGCGAGCAGTCGACCTCGGCCGGTGTCTTGAACGCACTCGGCACGTGGGCGAGATCGGTAAACGTCTGCCCGCTGGCGAGCGCCTGGTATTCCTTGGCAGCCGGATCGCTGAACACGCCCGGGCAGGTCATCCCGATCCGGAACGGGCTCGTGGACACGCGGACCACGCCCTCCTCTTCCGGCATCGCGAGCGTGGCGTGATGGCCGAGCGGCGATGGGCCGGCGAAGCCTTCGATCACGTGCCGCGAATAGACGACCGGCTCCCCCGGCACGAGAAACAGTTCCTTCGTGATCTTTCCCTGGCGAACGTGCGTGTCGAGCACGAGCGTGAGCTGCTCGGTGCCGTCGGCCTCGCGCGACCGTGCGCCGAGCTTCCACTCGGCCGTGGCCGCCTCCCCGTGGGGCACGTGCTGCTCGCTGCCCCGCGGGGTAGCATTCCCGCCGAACGGCAAACAGAAAAAATCGCCGCGCAGCGGGCCGAGCACCGCCGCGGGCAGATTCTCCAGGCCCTCGTCCTGCCAGGGCGAGATGTGATAAGGGCGGATCGGTGCGCCGGCCTTGCGATCGAACGAAACGGGCGCCATGTGGCCGCCGCGCTTCGTGATCGCAAGCTCCACGTCGTCGGTGGCGAGGATCCACGACGGCTGCCCATGGATCGTGCGTTCCTCGCTCGCCACGGGGGCGCCGGCGAGCGGTGCGGGGAGCGCCGTCGCCACGACGCACACGCCTTCAGCGACTTTTTTCATGATCGAAGCGTACCTCATGCGAAGGCCTCCTGCAGTGCCGCCCGCATCACGCCGGCGTCGGCGTCGATGCCCGACCAGTATTGGATTCCGAGGATGCCCTGGCCGACGAGCATACCGAGGCCGTCGAGCGTCGTGCAGCCGGCCGCCTCGGCGGCGGCGAGCAATTGCGTGCGCGGGGGATTGGGGATCACGTCAGCCACGACGAGGCCGGGGCGGAGCGACGCGGCGGCGACGGGCACGCGGGCCTTCGCGTCGCCGAGGCCGATGCTCGTGCAGTTGACGAGCACGGCGGCGTCCTTTGGCACGGCGACATCGCCCGTCCAGCTCGCGACCGACACATCGATCGGCTTCGCAGCCCGCACGATCCGGGCGAATTCTTCGGCCCGGTCGGCCGAGCGGTTCACGATCGAAAGCCGGCTCACGCCCGCGAGGACGAGCTCCACGGCGATCGCCCGGGCGGCCCCGCCCGCGCCGAGCAGCATCACGTGCTTCCCGCGCGGGTCGCACACCGGCACGAGCGACGAGAGAAACCCCTTGCCGTCGGTGTTTTCGCCGATGAATCTGTCGCCGCGGTTCACCACGCAGTTGACGGCGTTGATCAGCCGGGCGCTCTCGCCGAGGCCGTCGAGGTGCTCGATCACGGCCACCTTGTGGGGCATCGAGAGATTGAAACCGCGCCAGCCCATCGCCCGGGCACCGGCCACGGCGGCGGCGAGGCCTGCGGGGGGCACCTCGGCGTTGATGTAGCGCCAGTTGAGGCCATGATGCCGGTAGGCGGCCTCCGCCATCGCCACGGTGGGGTTGTCGTCGCAAGGGGTGGAAAAACAGCCGGTGAGTTCCGACTTGAAGCCGCTCGACATGAGTTCGCTGATCTCCTGAGTGAGAAGGAAAAAGGTCGGCCCGCATTCAGGCCAGGATGTCGTGCATCACGTGGCCGTGCACGTCGGTGAGCCGCATGTCGCGGCCGCCGTGGCGGAACGTGAGGTCTTCGTGGTCGATGCCCAGGCAGTGGAGCACGGTGGCCCAGAGGTCGTAGAGCGTCGCCACGTGCTCGACAGCGCGATAGCCGAGCTCATCGGTGGCGCCGTGGACCACGCCCCCCTTCACGCCGCCGCCGGCCATCCAGATGCTGAAGCCCATCGGGTTGTGGTCGCGGCCGTCGCTGCCTTGTGAAAAAGGCGTGCGGCCAAACTCGCCCGCCCAGACCACGAGCGTGTCGTCGAGCAGGCCCCGTTCGTCGAGGTCGGAGAGGAGCGCGGCGATCGGGCGATCCACTTGGCGGGCCATCTTCTCGTGGCCTTCCTTGAGCTTGCCGTGGTTGTCCCAGGGATTGGCATTTCCGCCGCCGCCGAGGTTAAAGGCCAGGCAGGAAAGCTCGATGAACCGCACGCCCCGCTCGGCGAGCCTGCGGGCAAGCAAACACTGACGGGCGTAGGCCGCCTGCTGCGGCTCGGCGGCGTCGAGGCCGTAGCGCTCGAGCGTGTGCTTTGACTCGCCCGTGAGATCGGTGAGCGAGGGCACGGCCGCCTGCATCCGAAACGCGGTCTCGCGGGTGCGGATCGCCGCCTCCACCGCCTCGGCCGCCGCGGCCTCGGCGCCGAAGCGGCGGTTCATGCCGGCCAGCCAGTCGAGCCGGGCCCGCTGGCCGGCGGCGGCTTCCCAGGGGCGGATGTCGCGGAGCGGCGGGTCGGCGTCACACTTCACGATCGAGCCCTGCGTGTCGCTCGGCAGAAACCCGTTGCCGAAGCAGGCCACGCCACCGTGGGGCGGGCTCGCGTTGCCGCTTTGCAGCACGACGTAGCCCGGCAGGTCGTCGCATTCGCGGCCGAGGCCGTAGGTGGCCCACGCCCCGGCGCTCGGGTAGCCGAGGAATGGAAACCCGGTGTGCATGAAGAGGTTGCCCTGGGCGTGCTCGCTGAACTTCGCCGTCATCGACCGCACCACCGCGAGCTTGTCGGCGTGCCTGGCCATCTCGGGAAACAGCTCGCTGATCTCGGTGCCGCATTCGCCGCGCGGGCGAAACTCCCACTGCGCGGGCATGATCGTGCCGTTGTTGTTGAACTGCGTCCGTTCGACGGGCACGGGCATCGGCTGGCCCGCCCGGGCGGCGAGCGCGGGCTTGGGGTCGAACGAGTCGACGTGCGACACGCCGCCGCTCATGAAGAGAAAAATCACCCGCTTGGCCCGCGGCGCACGGGCCACGCGGGCCGCACCGCCCGCCGCACCCGCCTCGCGGCCGAGGAGCCCCGCGAGCGCGGCGAGGCCAAACCCCGCCGACGACCGGCCGAGCAGGTGGCGGCGCGAGAAGGCTCCGCGCGGATCGAAGAGGCCCGCAGGATCAGTCCACATGGATGAACTCCTCGAGGTTGACGAGGCCATGAAACACGCCGGCCCAGAGCGGCACGCTGCCGGGGATGTCGGCC
>JBILVW010000252.1:0-4833 GCA_044370205.1 Pirellulales bacterium
AGCTTATATTCTGATGCCTTGCTAGCGCAAATTCGCCATTCCTGCGAAGTCCGCTCCTAAAAATAGGAGCTGATTCGCCAAAACTGCGAATTTGATTCGCAATATCTGCGAAATACTGTAAGCTCGCCGTTCCGTGGCCGACTCTCCAGTCCGCCGACTGATTATTGTTGGCTTCTACGCACGAACGCGTGGTTCATGGCCTCCGATGCCCCGCTCCCGACGCCGAACCCCTCGCCCTTCGCCCGGGCGCGGGGCTACCGCTCCGACAAGCGCTGGCCGCGTCTCGCCAGCCAGGCCAGGTCGGTTCGCCAACTCGAGGAGTCGATCCACCGGGTCGCCGACTTTGACTGCTCGGTCCTCGTGACCGGTGAGACCGGCTGCGGCAAGGAGGAGGTTGCCCGAGCGATCCACGCCGCCGGCCCCCGAGCCGACAAGCCGTTCGTGGCCCTCAACTGCAGCGGGCTCGTGTCGGCCCTCGCCGAGAGCCAGCTCTTCGGCCATGAAAAGGGCTCGTTCACCGGCGCCATGGGCGCCTCGCGAGGGGTGTTCCGCGCGGCCGACGGCGGCGTCGTGTTTCTCGACGAGATCGGTGAGTTGCCGCTGGAGCTTCAGCCCAGGCTGCTCCGCGTACTCCAGACGTGGGAGGTGACACCCGTCGGCTCCACCGAGGTTCACAAGGTGGACGTGCAGGTGATCGCGGCCACCAACCGCGATCTCGAGGCGCAGGTGGAGGCGGGCGAGTTTCGCGAGGATCTCTTCTACCGCCTCAACACGATCCATCTCGTGGTGCCACCGCTGCGGAAACGCACGGAAGACATTCCCGGCTTCATCGAGCACTTCTCCGCCCACTACGCCCGGGAATACGGCCGGCCGCAGTGGCGGCCCGAGCCCCACGTGCTCGCAAAGCTCGTCGCACATCCCTGGCCGGGCAACGTGCGGCAACTCGCCCAGGCCATCCAGCGGATCTACGTGTTCGACGATCGGGTCGAGCGTGTGATCGCCGACCTCTTTGCCGCGTCCACGACACCCGATCTCCAGCCGCTCGACGAACACCCGCGTTCCCCCGCCTCCGCCAGCGCGCCTGACGGACAGCCCGCCAAGGCTGCGGATCAGTCGCCTGCCTGGATGACGCTTCAATCGGCGGAGAACATGGCGGCGGGCGAACCCGCCGTCGACGAGCCGGCCGTGCCCACGTTCAACCTCGACGCACTGCGGCGGCTGGCCGTGCGGCAGGCGATCGCCGCCACCGAGGGTCATCGCGGCCGCGCGGCCGAACTGCTCGGCGTGTCGCTCAACACGATGACACGGCTCGTGGGCGAATGCTGCCCCGAGATGACAACCAAAGCTGGCCGCAAGAAAGCCGTCACGACAACGAAGCCGCGGTGATCAGGCCGCGGGTGACGACGCCCGCGTAGGACTGGCCGCGGGTCTCTCCGCCGCTCGCCAGAGCCCGGAAGCAGCCAGCCACACCGCCGCGGCCACGAGCAGGCCGCCCGCGGCGACGAACATCGCGGCCCACGGATTCGGCCTCACCCGCAGCCGGCGAACCGCGTGCCGCACACGACGGCTCACGTCGGCCCAGCCTTCGGGCGAGGTCTTCGCCCCGATCGCGACGAGGCTCATGCTCCGCAGGGCGCCGCGGCCGTCGAGATGCACCTGCACACCCCGCCCGGGCAACGCGACCGTCTCGCCGGCCCAGCGTGCGGACGGATCGAGTCGGGATGCGATCTCGGCCGCGACGGGCCGCAGCTGATCGAGCGAGACGTTGTAGACCACCAGCCGCGGCCGTGTGGCCAAAAGCACGACGGCCGTGAGAAACGCAAAGCACAAGAGGGAAATGACCAGCCGCCACGGCCAACTGGTGCCGGCCGGCTGGAGGATGTCGAGCGGACCGGCGATCGCGGGCCCTGCCACGGCGGCAGCGAGCAGGCCCAGGTCCCAGCCCCCGGAGATGGCGACGGGCCGCCGTCGCAGGTTCACGAGCCCGATCGCGAGCAGGTACAGGCCGGGGGTGAGCAGCACGGCCCAGAGCGGAATGGTCGATTCGAATGGCATGGTGTGGCTCACGCGGCCCGCCAGGCCATCCAGGCGAGCACTCCCAGCCAGCCCGCCTCGGCCATGGCCGCCACCGCGAATGCCAAGCGGGTGTCGATCGGCACGGCGGGCCTCCCGTCAAACGGAGTCGGGCACCACGAACGAGAGGTCTCGCGAGAACGCCTCGCCGAACTCGAACACGTCGTGGAAGTCCTCGCGCTTGTCGCCGCGGGTCTTCCGCATCTGGCCGATCTCGATCATGTTGAACACGATCTCGCCGAAATCGGCCGTCTTCTTCACGCCCCAGGTGGCGAGCACCTTCGGCGCCAGGTAACCGTATTGCTGCAGCCCGTAGAGCCGGGCCGCCTCGCAGAGCTGCTGCCCCGACACATGCCGCTCCGCCTGCCGCCGCCGCTTCCCGCCCCGTTGCCGCGATCGGGCCGCCGGCTCGGCCTCACCGCTCCGCATCGGCTCCAGCTCCTCGAGTGCCGGCTCGTTCCCCATGCCCAGCGATTCCTGGGCGAACGACAGTGCCTCGAGGACGAACAGATACGCCTCGAGCGTGTAACGGGGATCACGCGCGAGGAGCTGGAAGAGCGGGTGCTTGGGATCGACGATCGACATCGGCGCCTCGGGAGTCGGGAAGACCGCAGTATATCGACCGGCTGCTCGACTGGTCCGGCTGCGGGGCGGCAGAAGTCTCGTCGCGGTGATGATTTCGCCTTGAAGTCCGCCGAAACTTCGAGCCGAACGGGGCGAAATCCTCAATGCTCCTCGAGCTTCCGCCGACCCCTCCGCCTTCGCTATGCGTCACGGCTGGCCGCGGCCGTCCTCGAGAATATAGGTGTAGCCGAAGGGCGTGACGGGCTTGGCGAAGTCGCGGATCAGGTCGAGGCCCTTGTCGATCAGGTTGGTGTTGGGGTCGAACTGGTAGACGTCGCGGTCCTGCCCCCCCGGCTTGAACATCTGGATGGCGAAGGGCATCAGGTCGCGGCTCTGCAGGATCAGCTCCACTTTGGAGAAGTTCGCAGCATCGACCTGATACCGGGGCTGCGCCTCGAGCCAGATCTGGTCGCGGACACCGGGCGGCGTGATGATCCGCATCCAGTACCGCTTCTTGAGCGTGTCGGCCTTGGCGCCGAACACGAACGGCAGCGGGCCGTCGCTGATCGCCTTGCCCCGCATCTCCGCCGGCAGCTTCGTCTCGCGGAGCTGCCGCTCGCCGTGCCGAAACTCGTAGATGCTCTCGCCGTTGCATACCCAGTGCTCGCCAGCATCGCCGCTGCGAACCTCGTACCGCCGCTGCTCCGGGCTCCACTGCTTCGATTCCTTCACGCGGAAGAGCCCCTTGTCGGGAGCCGCATACTTCAGCTCGCCCGTGCTCTCGGCGAAGGCCAGCCGGTCGCCCCCGGCATCGGCCGGGCTCCAGGCGTTGTATTCCCACTTGCGAAACGTGCACGACCAGGTGCGGACGGCGTTGTTGCGGGTCTCCCAGGCGGCCAGCAGTTGATCGAGCGCGGCCTGCTCCTGCGGCGAGAGCGCCGGAGGCTGCACGGGCTGTGGCTGGGCTGGCGGCTGCGCGGCCCGCTGTGGCTGCGGCTGTGGCTGCGGCTGTGGCTGCTGCGGCGCGGTCGCGACACGGGGCTGTGCAGGCGGCTGTGCCATGGCCGGCGCGGCGGCGAGCGACAGGACCAGAACGAGCGGCGTGAGGCGACCAGGCATCGCGATACCTACCGGAACTCGGGGCGGAATCAACTGAAACCGTAGCAGGATCGACGACCGCGAACGAGGCCTATTTTGGCCGCTCCAGCCCCGCGGCGGCCCGCAATTCCTCGAGCTCGCGGGCAAATCCGCCGGAGAGGATCGGGAACCGGCACCAGGTCTTGGGGTCGAGGTTTTCGTCGTCGAGGTGGAACGACGGGGCATACCGCTCCCGCTTCCACTGATTGCGGCTCCAGAGCACGAAGAACCGCTCGGTCCACAGGGCGAGCTGCCGCGGCGCATGCCCCGGAAACGCCACGGCCAGCCGCTGCCAGGCCTCGAGCGGCGTCTGCTTGTCGCGGATCGCGAATCGCTCCACAGCGTCGAGCACGTCGTAGGGCATCAGGTCGGCCTCGTCGGTCTGGCCGGCCGCCGGCGGCCGCAGCTCGGCCGTAGGAGCCTGCACGTTCACCGCGGCGAGCGCGGGCACGGGGCCGATCCCCTCGGGGCCGTCCTGCTCGAGCCACACGAGCCACCGCCGCAGATAGGCCTTGTCGATGCCCGCGATCGGCGCGATGCCGCCGGAGGTGTCGCCGTCCATCGTCGCGTAGCCCACCGCCGCCTCGGAGCGGTTGCTCGTGGAGATGAGCAGGCCGCCGTTGATGTTGGCGAGCATCCACACACCCGGCGCCCGCACGCGGGCCTGGATGTTCTGCAGCGGCACGTCGTCGCGATCCCAGGTGAGCGGCCGGCCGATGGCCTGGGCCACGAGCGACTCGTAGCCACGCACGAGCGACTCGACGTCGAATTCATGGAACGTTCCGCCGAGCGCCTCCGCGAGGCCGCGGGCCGCCGTCCGGGTGATCGGCCCCGAGTTGGCGGTCGACTGATACACACAGGTGAGCGTGGCGGCGATGAGCGACCGCACGGCAGCGACATGGTCGGTGTGTCGGCCGGCCTGATCACCGACCGCATCGCTCCGCCCCAGCCGGGCAGCGGCTCCGCGGGGCGTGAGCTCCGCCGCCGCCAGCCGCATCGCCAGCGCCACCAGGCAGGCCACCGCCGATGAGTCGGCACCACCGCTGGCCGAAACGACGA
>JBILVW010000016.1:0-16322 GCA_044370205.1 Pirellulales bacterium
GGCCCACGGCGTGCCCTTCTACGTGGCCGCACCGTCGAGCACGTTCGATCTGGCGATCGACACCGGGGCGGACATTCCGATCGAGGAGCGGGGAGCGGCCGAGGTGCTCGCCCCCCTCGGGGTGACGGCTGCGGCGAGCGGCGCCCGGGCGTTCAATCCCGCGTTCGACGTCACGCCGGCCGGCCTGATCACGGCGATCGTCACCGAGCGGGGCGTAATCCAGCCCGTCACCCGCGAGCGGATTGCTGAAGTCATGGGTGTGTGGCAGGCGTGACGTACACTTGAAGGGTTCCGACCGCCCTCGGCCCCGCGTCCCGATGACCATCACCATCGCCCCGGCTCCTTCAGCCGCGAATCCGTTTCCCGGCTACCGCGCCGCCGATGGCTGCTACGACGAGCTCTGCGGCGCCGACGGGTCTCCGCGGGCTCACTGGCGGCGGCTGGTCGACCTGCTCGGCTCGTGGCAGCCGGCGGAGCTCGTCGAACGGTGGGAGCAGGCCCGCCGCCTCATCCGCGACAATGGCGTCACGTATAACGTCCACGACGAGACGTCCGGCGAGCAGCGGCCCTGGGTGCTCGACCCGATCCCGCTCGTGATCGCGGCCGACGATTGGTCCTGGCTGGAGATGGGCATCAACCAGCGGGCCCGCGTGCTCGACGCCCTGCTGGCCGACCTCTACGGACCGCAGCACGTCGTGAAGGAAGGGCTCGTGCCCGCCGAACTCGTGTTCGGCAATCCCGCGTTTCTGCGGTGCTGCCACGGCATGCAGCTGCCCGGCGGCCGCTGGCTCCACCTCTACGCCGCGGTCATCGCCCGCAACCACGACGGCAAGTGGCAGGCCCTCGGCGACCGCACGGGCGTGCCGCAGGGGCTCGGCTACGCACTGGAAAACCGGCTCGTCGTCTCGCGGCTCCTGCCCGGTGTGTTCGAGGACTGCAACGTCGAGCGGCTGGCTCCGTTCTTCATCGCCCTGCGGGGGATGCTCGCGGCGCTCGCCCCTGGCCGCGACACGCCCCGCATCGGCCTGTTGAGCCCCGGCCCCGCGAGCCGCACCTACTTTGAAGATGCCTATCTGGCCCGCTACCTCGGCTACACACTCGTCGAGGGGGGCGACCTCGCCGTCCGCGACGATCGCGTGAGCCTCAAGACGCTCGGCGGCCTCATGCCGATGGACGTGCTTTTGCGCCGCGTGACCGACCGCGAGTGCGACCCGCTCGAGCTCGACGGCGCCGCGCTCGGCGGCACGCCCGGCCTCGTGCAGGCGGTACGGCGGTCGCGTACGGCACTGGCCAATGCCCTCGGCAGCCGGCTCGTCGAGTCGCCGGGGTTCGCGGAGTTTCTGCCGGCCGTGTCGCGGCGGCTGCTCGGCGAGGAGCTCGTGCTGCCGGCGCCCCGCTCGTGGTGGTGCGGCACGCCCGCCGGTCTCGACCATGTGCTCTCGCGGCTCGAGACGCTCGTGATCGAGCCGGTCGATTCCCCGCGCGGACTCAAGCGATTCGTGCCGGCACTGCTCGACGCCCAGGCCCGCGGTGAACTCGCCGCACGGATCAGGGCCCGGCCCGCCGCCTGGGTGGGCCGCGAGATGGTGGAGCGGTCGGCGGCGCCCTGCTGGAACGGCTCGGGCATCGTGTCGGCGTCGGTGCTGATGCGATGCTTCGCGACGGCCACTCCCGAGGGCTATCAGTCGATGCGCGGAGGCCTCGCACGGATGAGCGTGGGCCGTTCGGCCGGCGAGGAACTGCTGCTGTCGAGCCAGGGTTCGAAGGACGTGTGGGTGCTTTCGCAGGGGCCGGTGCCGCCGGTGTCGCTCCTGCGGCAGCCCGGGCAGCAGGTGCCGCTGCGGCGGAGCGGCAACGACCTGCCCAGCCGCGTGGCCGACCACCTGTATTGGCTCGGCCGTCACGTCGAACGGGCGGAAGGGGCGGCTCGGCTCCTGCGGGCCGTCGCCGCGCGGATGGCGTCGGAGACCAACCAGGAAACGGCCGTCGAGGCCGCGATCCTGCTCGGATCGCTCGCGAGGCCGCCGGCAGTGCAGACGGCCTGGCTGAAGTCGGGCCGCCGCGAGACGCCACGGGAGATCGCAGCCGAGATCCAGGCGCTCGTCGCCGACGAGGCGCGGCCCGGCAGTGTGCGGGCGAGCGTGAAGAGCCTCTGGGACATGGCGTCGGTCGTCCGCGACCGGATCTCGATCGACTCCTGGAAGATCCTCTCCCGCGTGAAGGCCGACTGTCCCGTGGCCACGTCGGTCTGGCGGCGGGGTACCGACGTGCTCACGCTGCTCGACACGCTGATCCTCGACCTCTCCGCGTTCGCCGGCCTCGGCACCGAGAGCATGACCCGTGGCCCGGGCTGGCGGTTTCTCGACATGGGCCGCCGGATCGAGCGGGCTGCCGGCGCGATCCAGCTCCTGGGTGCCACGCTCGTGCCGGCCCGGCCGGTCGCGGCGCTGGCCGATTCCCAGCGGCTGGAGGAGATGCTGCTGGAGATCGCCGACAGCTCGATGACCTACCGCAACCGGTATCACGGCACGCTCGAGCCCGCGCCGCTCATCGACCTGCTCGTGATCGACGAGACGAATCCGCGGAGCATCGGCTTCCAGATGGCCGCGCTCGCCGGCCACGTGGCGCATCTGCCCCGCGACGAATCCTCTCCCGTGCTCTCCGGCGAGGAGCGGGCCGTGATGGCGGGGCTCGGAACCCTGCGGCTGGCCGACGTCACCACGCTCGCCGCGACCGATTTCGACGGCACGCGGCCCCAACTCGGGCAGATGCTCGGCCGGCTCGACGCCTCGCTGCGGTCGCTCTCGGAGAGCGTCACCCACCGCTATCTCGTCCATTCCGCCCCGCGCCGCCGACTCGGCGAGGATCTCGCTGCACCATGACCGCCACCCATCTCATTCCGCGAATCGTGATCGTCGGCCGTCCCAACGTGGGCAAGTCGACCGTGTTCAACTGGCTCATCGAGAAGCGGATCGCGATCGAGGATCCGACGGCCGGCGTGACCCGCGACCGGCTCGTGCAGCGGGTGCAACTCGAGGACCGCGTCGTCGATCTCGTCGACACCGGCGGCATGGGCTTCGACGACCCCGACGGTCTCACCGAGCAGATCGATCGGCAGATCGAGGCGGGGCTCGGCGAGGCGGCGGTCGTGCTCCTCGTGGTGGACGTGCGGTCGGGGCTTCTGGCGGCCGATCGTGACGTGGCCCAGCGGGTGCGGAAGACCGGCGCGCCGGTGCTCCTCGTGGCCAACAAGGCCGACGCCCCCCGGTTCGACGCCCTGGCCCACGAGTTCGACGAGCTCGGCTTCGGCGAGCCGCTGATCGTGAGCGCCCTGCAGCATCGGCACCGCGACGATCTCGTGGAGGCGATCCTGGAACGGCTTCCACCCCCGTGGCCCGAAGAGCCCGACGAGATCGATCTGCCGGAGATGAAACTGGCGATGGTGGGCCGGCGGAACGTGGGCAAGAGCACGTTCGTCAACGCCCTGGCCCACGAGGAGCGGGTGATCACCAGCCCGATCGCCGGCACCACCCGCGACAGCATCGACGTGCGATTCGAAGTGGACGGCCACTCATTTCTCGCGATCGACACGCCCGGCCTCCGCCGCACGAAGAGCCGCACGACCGACCTCGACTTCTACTCCACCCACCGGGCCCAGCGGAGCATTCGTCGGGCCGACGTGGTGCTGCTCTTCTTCGACGCCACCGAGCCGATCGGCAAGGTCGACAAGCAGCTCGCCGACACGATCACGGAGGAGGCCAAGCCGGTGGTGTTCGTGGTGAACAAGTGGGACCTCTACGCCGCCGACGTGCAGAAGAGGGAGTGGGCCCAGTACCTGCGCGACACGTTTCGCACGATGCCCTGGGCCCCCGTCGCGTTCACGACGGCCACCACGAGCCGCAACGTGAAGGCGGTGATCGACACGGCCCAGCGGCTCTTCCGCCAGAGCCGGCAGCGGGTGCCGACGGCCAAACTCAACGCGTTGCTTCGCGACGCGGTGGCCGCGAACCAGCCGCCGGCCGATCCCCGCGGCCGCCCGGTGCGGCTCTTCTACGCGACCCAGGTGGAGGTGGCTCCGCCGACGATCGTGATCGCGTCGAGCGCGCCCAAGAGCGTGTCGGATCCGTATCGCCGCTACCTGCTCAATGCGTTTCGCAAGACACTGCCGTTCGACGAGGTGCCGATCCGGCTGCTCGTCCGCGGCCGGTCGAGCGAGAAGGGCGAGGCAAAAGACGCGGACTGACGCTTCACGCGATCCCCCGGATCATCCCCACCTGCCGTTCGGTGAACGGCACGGCCCCGACAAGCAATCCCGGATCATCGTGTTCTTCGGGCACGAGCCGCTCCACGATCCTCGCAACGAGCGATTCGAGCCCCTCTCCGGTCGCGGCCGACGTCGCGACGGCACTCTGGTCCGCGACTTCGACCCGCCCGCCTGCCAGATCGCTCTTCGAGATCACGAGCAGCTCCCCCGGCCGCGGCCGGCACGCCCGGCCCTCCACGTCGTCCCACGCCACGACCCGCAGTACGAG
Source organism: Pirellulales bacterium (assembly GCA_044370205.1). Classification (GTDB taxonomy): domain Bacteria; phylum Planctomycetota; class Planctomycetia; order Pirellulales; family UBA1268; genus QWPN01. The sequence continues at coordinate 4,533 of JBILVW010000016.1, forward strand.
ATCGGCATCGGCTTGGGCGGCGACCGCCCGCGCGATCCCGGCCTGCTCGACCGCCCCCGCAGCGGCGTCGTCGTCCCGCAGCCCCGCTGTATCGACGAGATCCACCTCCCAGCCGTCGAGCACCAGCCGCGAGGTCACGAGATCACGGGTCGTGCCCGGCACCGCCGACACGATGCTCCGGGCGTGGCCCGCGATCGCGTTGACGAGACTACTTTTGCCGGCGTTCACCCCGCCGGCCACGACCACCCGCCAGAGCCTGGTCAGCCGCAGGCCTACCCGAGCCGCACGCAACAGCCTCGCGACCAGCTCCTCGGCGGCTGCCGCATCTCCTGCCGTCCGCAGCTGCTCGATCCGTGCGAGTTCGCCCGCCAGTTTCCCCGCCAGCTGCCGGGAAAGAATCCTCGCCGCCTTCGGCCCGCCCGCGACCGCCATCGCCGTGAGAGCCTCCACCTCGATCGCCGAGTGGCCCCTAGCCCGCAGCCATGCCTTCAAGGCCATCCGCTCGGCACCGGCTCCGACGAGGCTCTCGATCACGGCGGCAGCCGCCGCCTCGCCGCCATGGCACTGCACCTCGATGAGATCCGGTGCATGTCGCACGACGATCAGCTCTTCGCCGGCCGAGCCAGCCGCGGCCCGCCAGCGGCCGAAGCAGACGGCCCCGTCGCCGCGGAGAGCTACCGCGGCACCGCGGGAGTCGAACAACCGATCGACACAGGCCGCGGCGCCGGGGCCTACGACGCCGACGACCGCCAGCGCTCCCCGGCCGGGCGGCGTGAGCAGCGCCACCCGCACGGCCGCCGCAGGCCCGGCCTCCACAACGGCGTCTGAATCCCTATAACTCGGCATCACGTTGCACCGGAGGAATCACCCATGGCCGACTGGCTCGAAGAAGGCTCGAAAGCTCCCGATTTCACGCTCCTCACCCACGACGGCACGAAGCTCAAGCTCTCGAGCCTGAAGGGGGCGCCGGTGGTGCTCTATTTCTATCCGAAGGACGACACCCCGGGCTGCACGAAGGAGGCCTGCGGCTTCCGCGACGTGAAGACGAAGCTGGCCAAGCTCGGCGCCGTGGTGCTGGGGGTGAGCCCCGACACTCCCGCGAGCCACGAGAAATTCCGGGCCAAGTACAAGCTTCCGTTCACGCTTCTCTGCGACCCCGACCACACAGTGGCGGAGAAGTACGGCGCCTGGCGGGAGAAGAACATGTACGGCAAGAAGTCGATGGGTATCGCCCGCAGCACCTACGTGATCGATGCGGCCGGCACAGTCGCCAAGGTCTTCAAGGCCGTGAAGCCCGACGTCCACGCCGAGCAGGTGCTCGCGGCGCTGAAGGAGCTGGGGTAGAACGCCGGGGCGATCCCCCTGCTTGCGCATGGGGGCTTGTATTCGGAGTGGTGGGGCCGGCGAAAGGAAGCCCCTGGGCGCAAGCCGGGGGATGTCGGGCGGTATTCGGGCGAATCGGCAGGCGTCGCGCAAACCGCGGTGCATACTTGCCTCGCCTTATGCACAACCCACTCGGCAAACTCGCACTTCTGGCCCTGCTTGGCGGCGGCTTCGCGGCCACCGGCGACCTCGGCCGGCTGACGGCCCGCGGCATGCAACTACTCGAGTCCACGACGGTGCCTGTCGGGCAGGCGGATGAACCAGCCGTCGAGTCGCCGGCGCCGCCGGCACCCGCCTACGTGCATCACATCGACGACGAGGCGCCGATCCCGGTGCCCGCCGCCGAAGCTCCCGTGGCCTCTCCCCCCCGCATGCCAGCCGCAGGCACGGGACCGTCCACACTCGACCTGGCAGATCTGGTCGCCGGCGCCCGCGTGCTCGTGTGGCTGCCCCCCGATGCCCGCTCAGCGGGCCGGCACCGCTGCCTGGCACTCGACGTCGTCGATCCCAGAACGGGCGAATCACTGCTTCACCGCGACGTGACCTCCGTGCCCGGATCGGCCGAGGTCCGCACGACCGGCGTGCCGAGTCGCGTCACGATCGCCACCCCGGCCGCGAACGGGATCTTCGGCAACGGGGCGCCACCGACCCGGATGTTCGTAGGCGGCACGATCGAGTGCCGGCCGCTCGGCCTGGCCCACGCCGCGACCGCCGACCGTCCCGACATCCTCGGCCCGATCACCGCCCTCGCGGTCGACCGGTAGGCCTCACACCTCGGGCTCGCCCTCGGCGGCTTCGCGGTCGGCCGACCAGCCGACCCGCTTCTTCGAGAGGCCGATCTTCCGCTCGTCGACGTCCACGCGGAGGATCTTCACCTCCAGCGGATCGCCGACCTTCACGAGCTCCTCGGCGTTCTCGACCTTGTCGTCGGAGAGCTCCGAGATGTGGAGCAGACCCTCGAGGCCGTCCTCCAACCCCACGAAGACGCCGAAGTTGGTGATCTTCGTGACCGTGCCGTTGACCACCTGGCCCGGCTTGTAGCGCGAGGGAATGTCGCCGGTCCAGGGATCGTCGTGCATCTGCTTGAGTCCCAGGGCGATCCGCCGCCGCTGCTGGTCGACGGAGAGCACCTTGCACTCGACCTCGTTCCCCTTGTCGAGCATCTCGCTCGGGTGGGTCACCTTCCGGGTCCACGACATGTCGGTCACGTGGAGCAGGCCGTCGATGCCGTCGTTGATCTCGATGAAGGCGCCGTAGTTGGTGAGGTTCCGCACCACGCCCTTGACGATCGCGCCCGGCGGGTAGTCGGCGGCCACCTTCTCCCAGGGATTCTGCTGGGTCTGCTTCATGCCCAGCGAGATCTCCTGCTTCTCCTTGTTGATGGCGAGCACCACCACCTCGACCTCGTCGCCCGGCTTCACGAGCTCGCTCGGATGGCTGACCCGCTTGGTCCAGCTCATCTCCGAGATGTGCACGAGCCCCTCGACGCCGTCCTCGAGCTTCACGAAGGCGCCGTAGCTCATCACGTTGACGACCGTGCCCATGCAAACGGTGCCGACCGGATACTTGTCGGCCACCTTCGCCCAGGGGCTCGCCGTCCGCTGCTTCATGCCGAGCGCGATCTTCTCCCGCTCGCGGTCGATGTGCAGCACCTGCACCTCGATCTCCTGGTCGATCTGCACCATCTCGCTGGGATGGCCGATCCGGGCCCACGACATGTCGGTGATGTGCAGCAGGCCGTCGATGCCGCCGAGGTCGACGAAGGCGCCGAAGTCGGCGATGTTCTTGACGATGCCGCGGCGGATCTGGCCCACCTCGAGCGTCTCCATGAGCTGCTTCTTCCGCTCGGCCCGCTCCTGCTCGATGAGGGCCCGACGCGAAACGACGATGTTGCGACGCGCCTCGTCGATCTTGAGCACGAGGCACTGGATGCAGCGGCCGCAGTAGTCGCCGATGTCGGCGGGACGGCGGATGTCCACCTGGCTGGCGGGCAGGAACACGTTCACGCCCGAGATGTCGACGAGCAGGCCGCCCTTGATCTTGCGGGTGACGAAGCCCGTCACCACGTCGTTCTCGTGGACGCTCTCCATGACGCGGAGCCAGTCCTCGATCCGGCGGGCCTTCCGCTTCGAGAGCGTGATCAGTCCGCGCTGATCCTCGAGGGCTCCATCCTCGAACTCCTCGAGCAGCACCTTGACGATGTCGCCGATCTGCGGCGGGGGCTCCGTCTCATCCCACTCGTTTCGCGGGATGTGGCCTTCGCTCTTGTAGCCCACGTCGACGAGCACGAACTCGTCGTCCACCCGCAACACCTTCCCCTCGAGCACGGCGTTGACCGCGAGCGTCGTGCCGCCACCGATCGCAAAGTCCTCGACCGCCGTGCCGCCCATGGCAAGGTCGATCTCCTGGTCCAGTTCGTCGCCGAATTCGAGTTCGCGGATGAGGTTGCGGTTGACCATGCGTGGGGATGTTCCCGAGTTGAAACCGGGAAAGAGGGGTTGGAGGAAGGGGACGCGCGGGCCACGTTTTATCGAGCCCCGGAGTGTAGCAGCGGCCGGCTGACCGAACAATCGCGGCCGTTTTCCCCGCCGCCCCAGCCTGCCCGTCCCGCACTCCGGCCGCAGGAGCCATCCTCTCCGCCCTGCGCGGCCGATCTTCCAAGGGGGTGTTCGATGCTTCGTTTCATGTCGATGTTCGCCGCGCTCGCGATCGCCGCTCCGGCATGGGGGCAGTTTCTCGATGACGCGCCGGCGGCCGCCACCGGGCCCGCGCTCGGAGACGTGCGGACGCAGAAGTATCGCGTCGGCGTCGAGGTGACCGCGGACGGGGGCCCTTGCCGCGGGATCTACGCCACGCTGCCGGTGCCGGCGGAGTGGCCCGAGCAGAAGGTGCGGGTGGTCGCGGAGGACGTGTCGCCGGGTGTGAAGGGCCCCACGTATCGGATGCTCGACGACGGCGTGCGGCAGATGGTGGTCGAGATTCCCTCGCTCGCAACGGGCGAGACGGCCCGCGCCGTGATCACGTTTGAGCTGGAGCGGGCGGCCCTCGTCGCCCCGTCCGACACCGCCGGCCTGCGGATTCCCGAGAAGCCCGCCCGCGGGCTGCGGCCGTTCCTGGGCACGAGCCCGTATATCGAGACGCGGCACTCGAAGATCACGAAGCTTGCCAAGGAGGCCGGCGCCGGGCTCGATGGCTGGAAGAAAGTGGAGTCGCTCTACGACACCTGCCGGGCGAAGGTGGAATATCGCAACGGAGACTTGAAGGGAGCCGCGCGGGCGCTGGCCGACGGCCACGGCGACTGCGAAGAGCTCACCTGCCTGTTCATCGCGATGTGTCGCGCCGAGGGCATTCCCGCCCGGACGGTGTGGGTGGAGGGGCACTGCTATCCGGAGTTTTATCTCGTCGATGCCGCGGGCAACGGTTGGTGGTTTCCCTGCCAGGCCGCGGGCACGCGGGCCTTCGGCGGTATGCCCGACCAGCTGCCGATCCTGCAGAAGGGAGACAGCTTCCGCGACCCCGACCGGCCGGGGAAAACCATCCGCTACGTGTCGGAATTCCTGAAGGGCTCCGCGGTCAACGGCGGCGGCTCACCGGACGTGACCTGGATCAGGGAACCGGGGTGAGTTCGCGTTCCAAAAACGCGTAGCCGAGCGCCTCCATAAAGGCCTTTTGCCGGTTGTCGGCCGCGCCGCCGTGGCCTCCCTCGATGTTCTCGTAGTAGAGCACCGGCAGCCCGAACTCCCGCAGCCGGGCCGTCATCTTGCGGGCATGCCCCGGATGCACCCGGTCGTCACGGGTGGAGGTCGTGATCAGGATCGGCGGATACGTCTGGCTCCGATCGACGAGGTGATACGGCGAGAAGCCGCGGATGAAGGCCCACTCCTCGGCCACGTCGGGATTGCCGTACTCCCCCATCCAGCTTGCGCCGGCGAGCAGCACGTTGAACCGCCGCATGTCGAGCAGGGGCACCTGGCAGACCACGGCCCCGAAGAGCTCCGGCCGCCGTACGTACATGTTGCCCACGAGCAGACCGCCGTTGCTGCCTCCCTTGATGCCGAGCCGCGGTGGCGACGTCACCTTCCGCCGGATCAGGTCTTCGGCCACGGCGGCAAAGTCTTCATAGGCCCGCGGCCGGCTGGCCTTGAGCGCGGCCTGATGCCAGGTCGGGCCGAACTCGCCGCCCCCGCGGATGTTGGCGACCACATAGACGTGCCCCCGCTCGAGCCACGAGGCGCCCGTGAGCGGATCGTAGGAGGGCACGAGCGGAATCTCGAAGCCGCCGTAGCCATAGAGCAGCGTGGGCGTGGAGCCGTCGAGCGGGAGATCGGCCGGGCCGATCTGAAAGTAGGGCACCCGCGTGCCGTCGGCCGACGTCGCCTCGTGCTGGCTCACCCGCAGCCCGCGCGAATCGAAGAACGCCGGCGAGTGCTTGAGCGGCTCCGGCTCACGGCTCGGCTCGGCCGCTGATGCGACCGCCAGCGTCGTCGGCTGCACCGGATCGGCCGTGATCAGAAAGAACTCGTCCGACTCATACTCGTCGAGAGGCGACGCACTCGCCGTGCCGATCTCGGGCACGCCGCTCACGGGCTCGTGCCGCCAGACACCGTCACGGAAGGCGACCGCCTCGATCCGGCTCCGCACCGTGTCGAGCGTCGTGAGCAGGATCCGATTGCGTGTGGCCGTGAACGCGACCAACGACGTGCGGGGCGTGGGCTCGAAGAGCACGTGGAAGTCGCGGTCGGCCGCGAGAAACCGCTCGAAGTCGGCTGCGAGCAGCGAGCCCGCCCGAAACGTCTTGCCGCCCTCGGTCCAGTCCGAACGCAGCTCGATGAGCAGCCATTCGCGGTGGGCCGTCGCCGTCGCGTCGTCGGGCTTGTCGATCTTCACCAGCCGCCCGTCGCGGCGGAGGAAGAATTCGCTCGTATAGAAGGTCTTCTGCCGGAGCACGAAGTCGCGTTCGAATCCGGGCGCGAGGTCCCGCCAGGCCGAAACGACCATGTCTTCGGCTTGGCCTTCGTAGACGACCGGGGCGTCGGCGAGGGGCGTGCCGCGGGTCCATTCGCGGACCGTTCGCGGATAGCCCGACGTCGTCAGCGACCCCTGCCCGACGTCGGTCGCGACGAACAGGCTGTCGCGACCCCGCCAGGCCACCCGGCTCTTGGCCTCGGGCAGCGAGAAGCCCCCCGGCACGAACGCCTTCGTTTCGAGATCGAACTCACGGATCACGTCGGCGTCGGCGCCGCCCCGCGACAGCGAGACGAGGCAGAGTCGGCTCTCGGGCTCAAGCACGGTGGCCCCGTGCCAGACCCAGTTTTCCCCCTCGCTCGCAGCGAGTGCGTCGAGGTCGAGCACCGTTTCCCAGGCGGGCTCCGGTTTCGGGTAGTCGTCGCGCGTCGTCCGTCGCCAGAGTCCCTTCGGATGGGCCGCATCCCGCCAGAAGTTGTAGAAGCGACCGCCGATCTGTGAGACGTATGGAATCTTCGCCTTCGAGTCGAGGATCGAGAGCAGCCGCTGCTCGACCGCGGCGAATGACTCCCCGCGGCCCAGGGCCGCCAGGCTCTCGGCATTTCGCTCCCGCACCCACGCGAGCGGCTTCTCGCCCGCCACGTCCTCGAGCCAGAGATACGGATCGGTGTCGTCGGCGCGGGTGGCAGTCATGGCACTCCAGAGCACGAGGAAAACGGCAGCCACTGGCGGAGCGACTCGAAGCATGGCGGGCATCATCCGCGAACCTGCCCGCTGCCGAGCACGACGTATTTGTAGGTCGTGAGCTCCTTCGTGCCGCAGGGGCCGCGGGCGTGGAGCTTGTCGGTGGAGATGCCGATCTCAGCGCCCAGGCCCAGTTCGCCGCCGTCGTTGAACCGCGTGCTGGCGTTCACCATCGCGACGGCCGTGTCGACGCGGGCCGCGAACCGGTCGGCTGCGGCCGTGTCGGCCGTCACGATCGCGTCGGTGTGCCGCGAGCCGTAGCGGTTGATGTGGTCGATCGCGGCGTCGAGCGAGTCCACGACGGCGATCGAGATCTTGGGCCCGAGATACTCGGTCGCCCAGTCGGCCTCGGTGGCCGGGCCCGCCGAAGGCAGGAGCTTTCGCGTGGCCGCGTCGCCCACGATCTCCACGCCGTGCTTCGCGAGGGCCGCGGCGATCGGGGGCAGGAACCTGTCGGCCACGTCGCGGTGCACGAGCAGCGACTCGGCCGCGTTGCAGACACCCATCCGCTGGCACTTCGCGTTGACGGTGATCGACTCGGCCATCGCCAGATCCGCCGCGCGATCGACGTAGACATGGCAGTTGCCGGTGAAATGCTTGAGCACCGGCATCCGCGCCTCGGAGCAGACGCGGCGGATCAAAGCCTCGCCGCCGCGCGGGATCGCGATGTCGATGAATTCGTCGAGCTTCAGAAACTCGCCCACGGCGGCCCGGTCGGCCACGTCGACGAGCTGCACGCAGTCGACCGGCAGGCCAGCCGCGGCGATCGCCTGCCGCATGCTGGCCACGATCCGGCTGCTGGAATGGGCTGCCTCCTTGCCGCCACGGAGGATGATCGCGTTGCCCGCGGCGAGGGCGACGGCCGCCGCGTCGGCCGTGACGTTGGGCCGCGACTCGTAGACGAAGAACACGACGCCGAGCGGCACCCGCACCTTCCGCACGACGAGCCCGCTGGGCCGAGTGTCCTCCTCGATCAGCTCGCCAACGGGATCGGGCAGCGACGCCACCGCCTCGACGCCGGCCGCAATCCCTTCGACCCGCTTGGCGTCGAGGAACAGCCGGTCGGTCGCGGCGGGCGAGAGTCCGTAGCCGGGGGCGGCGGCGACGTCGAGGGCGTTGGCCGCGAGGATCTCGGCGATGTCGGCCCGGATCTGCGCTGCGGCCGCCCGCAGCGCAGCGGCCTTCCTCTCGCCCGGCACGCCGGCCAGGTCGATCGCCGCCTGCCGGGCCCGTTCGGCGATCCGGCGGCAATGGTCGTGAAGAGCGGTGTCGGCAGGCGCGGCGGTGGCGGGAAACATCAGATTGTCTCGCGGACATACGACGGGATTTATGATGATTGCAGTCTACACCCGCAGCGGTCTCCCACATGCCTTTCACTCCCTTCGACGAGTCCGCGATGCGACGGGCGCTGGAGCTTGCCCGCCGCGGCGAGGGCCGCGTCGAGCCGAATCCACTCGTGGGAGCCGTCATCGCCACGCCCGACGGCGGCGGGCGGATCATCGCCGAGGGCTGGCACGACCGATTCGGCGGGCCACATGCGGAGGTGGCGGCGGTCGCGGCGGCGGGGCCGGCCGCCCGCGGGGCCACGCTCTACGTGACGCTCGAGCCCTGCTGCCACCATGGCAAGACGCCCCCCTGCACGGAAGCCGTGGTCGCCGCCGGCATCGCCCGCGTGGTCGTGGCGGCGGGCGATCCGTTTCCGGCCGTGAGAGGCGGCGGCATCGCGGCGCTCCGCGCGGCGGGCATTCTGGTCGAGACCGGGCTGCTCGTAACCGAGGCACAGCGGCTCACTGCGGCGTTTCGCATGCTCGTCGAGGCGGGCAGGCCCTGGGTGATCGCCAAGTGGGCGATGAGCCGCGACCGCCGTCTCGCGGCGCCGCCGGACGCCGACCGCTGGATCTCGTCGCCCGAGTCGCGGGCTCTCGTGCACGAGCTCCGCGGTCGCATGGACGCGATCCTCGTCGGGATCGGCACGGCTCTCGCCGACGATCCGCTGCTCACCGCGCGGCCGCCGGGACCGCGGACCCCGCTGCGGATCGTGCTCGATTCGGAGGCTCGCCTGCCGCTCGGCTCGGCGATCGTGCGGTCGGTGGCCGACGCGCCGCTGCTGGTCGCCGTGGGGCCGGCGGCGCCGAGCGATCGCATGGCCGCGCTGCGGGCCGCGGGCTGCGAGGTCCGGCAGTCGATGGCCTCGACTCACGCGGAGCGGCTTCACGAACTCCTGCGCGAGCTCGGCAGGCGGCGGCTGACGAATCTGCTCGTCGAAGGGGGGAGCGGTGTGTTCCGCTCGCTCTTCGCCGCGGGCCTCGTCGACGAGATCTGGCAGTTCACGGCGGCCTGCGACTTCGCGGGGCATCCCGCCGCCGCGATGCTCCCGACGATCCCCGAGCCGCCGCCATTCGACGTGGAGCACGTGAGCCATCCCGGCGGCGACACGCTCGTGCGGGGCGTCGTGCGACGGCCCGCCGCATAAAAGCCTCACCGCATAAAAGCCCCGCCGCATACATAAAAGCCCCCATGCGCAAGCAGGGGGATCGTCCGGGGGCCAATCCCGAAGCGGCCCGCACTATCCCCCGGCTTGCGCCTAGGGGCTTCCTTTCGCCTTTCCAATAAAAGCCCCCATGCGCAAGCAGGGGGATCATGCGGGGGGCGATCCTGAGGCGGCCCGCACTATCCCCCGGCTCGCGCCTGGGGGCTTGTATGCGGAAGGCAATCGCGAGGCGTGCCGGCCCTACTGCTTCGCGGGCAGGTCGCGAATCACGTTTCGCCAGTGCGTCACGACCGCGTCGTCGGCGATCGAAGTCTCGGCGACCGCGGCGCGGAGGCACTTGATCGCCTCGACCACCACGCCCACGTGCTGGAGCGCCTCCTTCGCCTGCTCGTTCTCGTCGTCGGCCGCCAGTTCCTCGTCGGGATCGACCTGGCCGCTCTCCCGCTCGGACACGCACCGATACCGCACGCCGTAGTCGATCCACGGCTTGAGCGCATCGACGAGGCCCGCGAAGTCGAGCGCCGCGGCGCCGGCCAACGGCTCTTCGAACGACGAGAGTCCCGATCCCGTTTCCAGCTTGTTGGCCACGAGCATCCGCGCGGCCTGATTCGGGGCGAGCGACAGCACGGCCGCCTTCTCGCCGACGCCGATCGATGGCCGGAGCTGTTCGTCGAGCCCCGAGCCCGTGAGGGCGAACGACCAGACGGATCCCCCTTCGGCCTTCGACTTTTCCGGATCGGGCACGCGATAGTCGGAGGGAACCGCGTCGGGGTTCATGTCGCGGATGGCGTCCACCAGTTCGTCGGACAGGGCGAACAGGTCGTTGAGTCCCTCGCGGAAGAGCTTCGGATCGGCGAGCGGCACCACGATCGCCGCCTCCGGCAGGGGCAGCGGTTCGCTCGAGCCCGGCAGTTCCCGCTGCGGTTTTTTCGTTTTCGACTTGGCGTCGATCACGAAGCCCACCTGTCCGTCGGCCAGCGAGGGGATGATCTTCTCCCGCAGTGCCGCCACGAATTTCTCGCCGAGCGGCGTGAGGTGCTCGTCGAACTCCGCGAACGCCTCGGCATCCTCCTCGTCCTCGCCCGGCAGGCCCCAGTCGCGGACGAGGTCGAGGCCGCCGGCCACGAATGCCACGAGGTCGTCGAACAGGGCGGGATCCGACTTCAGCCGCGAGACGATCACCGCCAGGGGCGCGCCGCCCGTGTGCTCGAGCAGGTCGAGTCGCTTGGATCCGTCCACCGGCTGGTTGCGGGCCCAGTTCCAGACGTAGCCCTCGTAGCCCTGGTCGCCGAGAAACGAATAGCTCATCCAGGGGCCGGGCGTGGGCAGCCGCTTGCCGTAGTCGGCGGCCGCCTCGCCGAGCCAATCCCGCGCGGCATCCGCCGCGGCGGCCGGATAGCCGGCGGCTTCGGCCGCGTCGGGCAGGGCCTCGAGCATGGGATCGAAGTCGTCGGCGCTGCCCGACAGGGCGGCCGCCAGTTCGCCGCTCATGTAGTTGATGCCGGTGAGCCGGCGATCCTTGTGGGCCAGCAGCGGCACGAACGGCTTCTGGTCGAGCAGGCTGCCCGCCGTGGCCGGCTTGTCGTTTGCGATCGTGAGCTTCTGGAGGTGGTCGGTCGAGTCGCCGATCGAGAGCAGCACCCAGTCGTCGATCATGCCCAGGGCGACCACGAGGTCGAGCGACTCGAGCCGCTCGAGCACCTTGTCGATTCCCTCCACGTCGCCGACCTCATCTGCCATCTGCTCCCGCAGGTCGTCCCATGGAAGCGACGACGCCTCGAGCGTGAAGGTGACGAACTCCCCCTTGCCGATCTTCTTTCTGGCGAGCGAGTCGGCCAGATCGGGATTGGCCTGTGTAAAGAGCTTCGCGAGCACTTCCAGCCGCTTGAGCTGTGAGACGCCGGCCTCACGCTTCGTCGTCTTGAATCCCCACACGACGTCGGGCACCACGATCAGCTCGAGGTTGTCGACGAGCGCCTCCGCCACGAGCCGCTTCTGCAGCTGCTCCGGGGCGAGTTCTTCGGTGGCATCCGCCAGCCGCACCGGCACGATTCGCGCCGGCGCCCGCGGCGCGGCCGCCTCGTCGTCCGCATCCTCGTCTTCGTCCACGTCCTCGAGATCCTCCTCGAAGAGATCGATCTCGATGCCGGCTCCATCGGGTGCGAGCATTCCGGCGGCCTGCTGGGCCTGCTGGAGCTTCCGCGCGA